>CAVIPZ010000061.1:0-9927 GCA_963644715.1 bacterium
GAACATACACTATGGACTATCGGATTGAACAAGACACGCTTGGCGAAATAAAAGTTGAAAGCGACAAACTCTGGGGGGCGCAGACACAGCGGGCCAAAGAGAATTTCAGAATCGGGAAAAAGAAGATGCCCGTTGAAATCATCTACGGCATTGTCACCGCCAAGAAAGCTGCGGCCTGTGCCAACTGCGACCTTGGCGTGCTGCCGGCCGACAAGCGCGACCTTATAGTCCAGGCAAGCGATGAGATTCTGTCCGGACGTTGGGACGACCAGTTCCCGTTGCACATCTGGCAAACCGGTTCGGGCACCCAAACCAACATGAACGTCAACGAGGTGATTGCACACCGGGCGCAGCAACTCCACGGCGGCTCCCTTTCTGACAAACCGCTCTATCTATCGCCCAACGATGACGTAAACAAGTCGCAGTCAACCAACGACATCTTCCCGACGGGCATGCGCATTGCCGCCGCCAAAATGTTGTTCGAGCACACCATCCCTGCCATAGAGCGTCTTATAGCGACCTACACTGCCAAGACAGAGGCGTTTTCAAACATCCGGAAAACAGGGCGCACACACCTTATGGACGCCACGCCGCTCACTTTAGGCGAAGAGCTGTCGGGGCATCAGTCGCAGGTGGCGCACGGGCTTGCGGCCATAAGGCACAGTCTGCCACATCTGATGGAACTCCCTATCGGAGGCACTGCCGTCGGCAACGGCATCAACGCCCCCGAGGGTTACGACCGCCTTGCATTGCAATACATCTGCCAGTTCACGGGCTTGGATTTCACCAATGCGCCCAACAAATTCGAGGCTATGGCCTCCCACGACTCCATGGCGGAGATGTCGGGAGCACTCAAGCGTCTGGCCTTGTCGCTGATGAAGATTGCCAACGACTTCAGGCTGCTCAACTCCGGGCCGCGATGCGGCTTGGGCGAAATAGTCTTGCCCGCCAACGAGCCCGGCTCTTCCATTATGCCCGGAAAGGTGAACCCCACACAATGTGAGGCGCTCTCAATGGTGTGCTGCCAGGTCATCGGCAACGACGTGGCCATCAGCACCGGCGCCATGCAGGGGCATCTGCAGCTCAATGTCTTCATGCCGCTCATAGGACGCAACCTGCTGCAGTCGGCACGTCTGCTCGGCGATGTCATCGACTCTTTCAACGAACACTGTCTCAAAGGCATAAAGCCTAACATGGAACGCATATCGATGCATTTGCAGAACTCGCTGATGTTAGTGACGAAGCTGAACCCGCACATCGGATACTACAATTCTGCCAAAATCGCGCAATATGCCTTGGCAAACGGGCTCACACTGAAAGAGGCCGCCACCGAACTCAAACTGGTGAGCCCCGAGGACTTTGACCGCTGGATGGCTTTCTAGAAAACCGGCACCGTCATGCTGTTGTTCACACTCATCATACTCACCGCCTCGCTTGCCCCCGTCATCTTCCTGATGTTATACATTTACAGGAAAGACCGGTACAAAAAAGAGCCATTCGGCCTTTTGGCAAAAGCCTTTGCCGGCGGCATTCTGGCTGCATTGATGGACATTGTGCTGCTCTCGCTGTTCGGCACTGGCGACTTGCCTTACGGGGCGAGCGGTTTCAGGCAAGCCCTGCACCAGGCATTCTGTCAGGCGGCGCTGCCCGAAGAGTTTTGCAAATTGTTTTTCCTTTACCTGTTTGTTTGGAAAAGCCGTGATTTCAACGAGTATTATGACGGCATCGAATATGCCGCTTTCGTCGGGCTGGGGTTCGCGGGGTTTGAAAACATTACATACGTCATCAAATACGGGCTGTCTGTTGCCGTAGGGCGTGCCTTTTTTGCTGTGCCGGCACACTTCTTCTTCGCCATCAGCATGGGTTTCTTTTTCTCTTTCGCCAAATTCAGGCCCTGGAAAAAACACTATTACCTTGGTCTCGCTTATATCGTACCTGTTCTGCTGCACGGCATCTACGACTTCATCCTTATGTACAAAGAAATCATCCAATCCACCCACATATTGACAGCGGCATTCTTGAACTTGGTCTTCTACGTTTTCTTTTTCTTCATCTGGAAACAAGCTCAAAAAAAGATCCGGCAGTTGGCAGGACGCTGAAACAAGACTATTATTCATCTTAAAAATCATCATATCTAAGACAAAAAATGGACAACATACTCAATTTAGACCATATTGAAGCGCTTTTTCCGGCCGATTTCACCGAAAGCCAGAAAGCCAAAGCCAAGACGCTTTTTTACAAGAAGATGGCATTAGAAGCCCATCTCTTTTATGGTGGCAAGATGCAGACCTTGCCCAAAGCCCCTGTTTACGGGTTCAACTGGTTCAACGTCTGGTACACGCCAGGGGTGTCGGCCGTTTCGACCACCGTGCGTGACCGCAACGACCAGTCGTTCTACCTGAGCAACCGCTCGAATCTGGTGGCCGTAGTCAGTGACAGCACCCGGGTGTTAGGCGACGGCGACTGCACGCCGCCTGGCGGCCTCGGCGTTATGGAGGGCAAAGCCATGCTGATGAAATACCTTGGCGGCGTGGATGCGGTACCGCTCTGCATAGACAGCCGCGACGACAACGGGGTGCATCAGGCCGACAAACTCATCGACTTCGTGAAAATGGTGCAGCACAGCTTCGGGGCCATCAATCTCGAAGACATCTCGCAGCCAAACTGTTACCGCGTACTGGACACCTTGCGTGAAGCCTGCGACATTCCCGTTTGGCACGACGATGCACAAGGCACGGCCTGCGTGACGCTGGCTGGTGTGGTAAATGCCCTGAAAGTGACCGGAAAACATATCTCAAACGTAAAGATTGTGCTCTACGGCGCCGGTTCTGCCAACACGACCATCGCCCAGTTCTTGATTGCCGACGGCGCGAAACCCGAAAACATCATCATGTTTGACGTGAACGGCGCCTTGCACCAAAACAGGAACGACTACAGAGACAACCCCGGCTTCTACCGTCAGTGGGAGCTGTGCCGCACCACCAATCCGCATTGCATTTCCACACAAGAGGAGGCTTTCAAAGGTGCGGACGTGCTCATAGCCCTCTCCAAGCCGGGTCCTGACACCATCAAGCCGGAGTGGATATCCTTGATGGCCGAGAAGTCCATCGTCTTCACCTGCGCCAACCCCGTGCCCGAGATATACCCGTATCAAGCCAAAGAGGCGGGCGCATACATCGTGGCCACCGGACGCGGCGACTTTCCCAATCAGGTCAACAACTCCATCTGTTTTCCATCTATCCTGAAAGGCACATTGTTGGTATCCTCGCGCAAAATCACTGACCGCATGGCTATCCGTGCGGCACACTCCATAGCCGAATATGCCGAAAAGAAAGGAATCTCTGCCGACTGCATCATGCCGACCATGATGGACAGCGACCTCTTTCCGCATGTGGCCTCCGACGTTGCCATGCAAGCCATCCAAGACGGCGTGGCCCGCAAACAGCGCACCGCCGACGAGGTTTATGCCATAGCCAAGCAAGACATCGAAGAGGCTCATGCCATAGTCAAGCATTTTGAAGAACACGGCATCATCCGCCGCTTTCCGGAAGAGAAAATCCGCGAAATCGTACAACAGGTCTGCACGGAATTATGAAAAAGCGCATCATCATCTCCCTGTTCTTCGTAATCGGCATCACCTCCATACTGCTGGTGCTTTCCATCTTCAAACTCTACACAGAAGCCGAGAAAGTTCAGCGGAGCATCTTCGTGAATGAAGTGCTGACAGCCGGAGACGAGACCATTGAGAAAATCGATGCCATCATCAAGAACGACACAGCAGCGTTAGACAACATTGACACCATCGACAACCCGCTGCCCGACACGACGGCCGTTGTTTCTGTGCAGCGGTCACGCCGCTTTCTGCTCGACAGCATCGAATACCAGCCCATCGGCATCATCCAGACCATCACCTTTTTGAAAGAGAACAATTCGCGGGTCGTGGCCAACGACACGGAATTTTTCAGCAAAGCCTACCGCGACTTGTTCCCGGTCAACAACGACCCCTGGTCCATCAAAGACGCCAAGAGCGGCGCCAACCAGTTGCTCTCCAGCATTGACGCAAACCTTGTACAGATGGACAGTTCTACGGCTGTGATGCTCGAGAACTGCGGGCTGGAAGAGATCATCAGGGCGTGTTTGTTGGAAGAAAACATCAACGCACGGTTCGACTTTGCCATCTACAACGCATTCACCACCGACTTTGTCGTATTGCCGCGTTTTACCGGCATCGAGACCATGCTGCACAGCGAGTATGTGTTCCGGCTCAAGTACAACGACAAGATAACCTCGCCCAACTATCTCATCCTCTACTTCCCCGCCGAGCGCGGCATCTTCTTGCAACGCATGGGCACCATTGTCGGCCTTATCATCTGCCTGCTCATCGTCACTTTCTCTGTCACCATCGTCTCCTTGTATGCACTTTACCGTCAGAAAAAACTGTCGGAAGTCACCAACGAGTTCATCAACAACATGACGCACGAGTTCAAGACGCCGATATCCACCATCTCGCTCTCCTGCGAAGCCTTGTCGGACCCGAGTCTCCACAATGACGCCGTCATGCGGGAGACCTACATCAACATCATCCGCGACGAGAACGACCGGCTGAAGAACATGGTGACCAACATCTTGCAGATTGCGCAACTGAAGAAAGGGCAAATCAAGATGAACTTAGAGTTGCTCGACATGCACGAAATCATCCACAAAGTAGCCGACAGCATCGCCTTGCAGATAACCTCCGCCAATGGCGTGCTGAACCTGGCACTCAATGCCGACGAGTACAAACTGTTTGGCGACCGCAGCCATCTCGAGAATGTCATCATCAATCTGGTGGAAAACGGGATCAAGTACTCGAACGACAAGCCTGAGATACTCATCAACACGCAATCAGACAAGAAATACTTTATGGTATCGGTAACCGACAAGGGCATCGGCATCCCCAAGAAAGCCATTGCCAACATCTTCGACAACTTTTACCGTGTGCCCAAGGGCAACGTACACGACGTAAAAGGATATGGCCTTGGATTAGGGTACGTCAAGAAAATCGTATCCCTGCACCATGGCCATATTGAAGTTCAAAGCGAAGAAGGGAAAGGGAGCACCTTTATAGTTTACCTTCCCTTTAAGAATGCGCGTCAGTGACGCTACATCACCAGTTTGAAGCCGATGCCGTGAACGTTGATGATTTGCACTTCGGGGTCGCTTTTCAGATACTTGCGCAATTTGGTGATATACACATCCATATTCCGCGCATTGTAGTAGCTGTCGTCGCCCCAGATTTTTTTCAGAGCATAGCCGCGTTCCAGCACATTGTTTTTATTGTCGAGCAGCATCTGAAGAAGTTCTGCCTCGCGGGTCGTTATTTTCTTCTCCTCGCCGTTAATCGTCAGAATCTGCCGTTTCTTGTCGAACGTGATGCTGCTGCCCATTTTCACAATCTCGTCAGCGGGCTCTTGGCTGGCTGTCCGGCGGAGCAGTGCCTGGATGCGTGCCAGCAGCACGTCTATTGAGAACGGTTTGGTAATGTAGTCATCGCCGCCGATCGACAAGCCCTTGATCATGTCTTCCTGAAGATTTTTTGCCGTCAGGAAGATAATCGGTATTCTCTTGTCCCGTTTGCGGATTTCCTGTGCCAGTGTAAAGCCGTCCATCAGGGGCATCATCACATCAATGACACAGATGTCGAAAGTGCCGGTACAGAACATCTCGTAAGCGATTTCGCCGTTGTTTGCGTGCTTCACTTCAAAGCCCTTGCCTGTAAGGTAGGCTGTGAGCACCTTGCCAAGGTTGACATCGTCTTCTGCGAACAAAATTTTAACAGGTTTCATAATCTTGTCTATTTAAGCTTGTTGATAACGGCATTGTGTGCGCGGATATTATCCTCTGAACGGAAAATTCTTTCCCGGGAAGATAGCCTGAGAGCCGAGCAACTCCTCGATTCTCATCAGTTGGTTGTACTTGCAGATACGGTCGGTACGGCTTGCCGAGCCCGTCTTGATTTGGCCGGTGCCGAGCGCCACGGCAAGGTCAGCGATTGTCGTGTCTTCGGTCTCGCCGGAGCGGTGCGACATGACGGCCGTGTAGCGGTTGCGCTGTGCCAACGATACAGCCTGCATAGTCTCCGTCAGCGTGCCGATCTGGTTCACCTTGATGAGGATGGAGTTGGCCACGCCTTTCTCAAGACCTTGGGCCAGACGCTTCACGTTAGTCACAAACAGGTCGTCGCCCACCAACTGGATTTTGCTGCCTATAGCATCCGTCAGGAGTTTCCAGCCGTCCCAGTCATCTTCGGCCATGCCGTCTTCAATAGAGACGATCGGGTACTTTTGAGTCCAGGTTTTCCAATAGTCAGCCATCTGTTGCGGCGTAAACTCCTCGCCGGTTGACCATTTCAGTTTATAGATTTTCTTCTCAGTGTCATAAAACTCGGATGCGGCCGGGTCGAGGGCGATGCAAACCTCATCGTAAGGTTTATAGCCGGCATTCTCGATGGCTTGGAGGATAACCTCGACGGCCTCCTCATTAGACTTGAGGTCGGGAGCGAATCCGCCCTCGTCGCCAACGTTGGTGGAATAACCTTTGCCTTTCAGCACCTTCTTCAGGTTGTGGAAAATCTCGGAACCCATCCTGACTGCCTCGCGGAATGTGGGCGCGCCAATAGGCATAATCATAAATTCCTGAAAATCAACACAATTATCAGCATGAGAACCGCCGTTGAGGATATTCATCATCGGGACAGGCAAAACGGTAGCGTTGCAGCCGCCCAAATAGCGGTAAAGTTCGTTCCCCGTTTCCATAGCTGCGGCTTTTGCTGCGGCAAGCGAGATGCCGAGGATAGCGTTGGCACCCATATTGCCCTTGTTGTCCGTGCCGTCAATGGCAATCATGCGGGCATCGATTTCAGCCTGGTTGCTGACCTCCATACCCTCAATCTGTTCAGCCATCACATTGTTCACATTCTGAACGGCTTTCATGACACCCTTGCCCATAAAACGCTCGGGCTGTCCGTCTCTGAGTTCAACAGCCTCGTGTACACCTGTAGATGCGCCAGAAGGGACAGCTGCGCGCCCGAAAGCGCCGGCTGCGGTATAAACATCCACTTCAACTGTAGGATTTCCCCTTGAATCGAGGATTTCACGTCCAATTACTTTAACGATTTGACTCATAATCTTTTTACTTTAATTTTTTTAAACGTGCAAAAATAAAAAAATGCAGCAAATCTCGTTCTTGTCACCCCGAAACTTAACAGAAAAAAAACGTTAAAAAAGGTCAAGGCGGCGGATGAGTTTCAGCAGGCCTGTCGGCAGGAGCATCACAAGGAATATCAAGACATGGTTAAGGAAGCCGGGGGTAACTTGCGCCTTGCCCCGGAAGAGGGCACGCAGCCCTTTGCACGCCAATTTTTCGGGGGTTACAATGTAGCCGAAGAGCAATCCGGCCTTTGTGGCCTTTGGACCGAGCGAGTACAGACCCGTATCCACCGCACCGGGACGCACCGCTGTGACATAGACCCCTTTATGGTAAACTTCAATATGGAGGCTGCGTGAGAAATTTTTCAGAAAGCACTTTGTGGCGCTGTAGAGCGCCAACCGCTGCACGGCAATTTCAGAAGTGATGGAACTCATATTCAGGATATAGCCCTTATGCCGGCTCACCATATCCCGGGCAAAACAGTATGCCAGCATTGCGGGTGTGAGCACATGCAAGTTGATGGTCATCTCGTTGAACGAGGCGGTCTCCTCAAGAAAGTCGCGGTCGTGGTAAACGCCGGCATTGTTGACAAGCACCTCCACTTCGAGTTGGCGTTCGTGGCACCAGTCGTACAATTCTTGTGCCGCCCCGCCGGCACCAAGGTCGCGGCACAAGGCCAAGACCTCCACGGGGTAATCGTATGCCAACTGCTGTTGTTTTTGGGCAATGGCATCAGCCTCATTGCTGACAATCAAAAGGTTGTAGCCTTTCTGCGCCAACTGGCGAGCGTATTGGTAACCGATGCCGGAACTTGCGCCGGTGACCAGTGCGTAAGGTCTGTCTGCTTTCATCTTGAATTTGTTTTTAGCGGTGCAAAGATAGCAGAATAACAAAAAAAAGAGAGGACGGTTGCCCATTCTCTCTTTTTCATTAATCATTCAGCACTAAATTATTATGGAGTGTCTATTTCACTTCTTCAAAGTCGACGTCCTGCACTTCGCCGTCGCCGGAATTGGTGTTGGCGTTGCCGCAGTTTCCGCCTGCGCAGTTGCCTTGTGCTCCGGCATTAGGATTCGGGGTGGGGCCGTTTTGCTGGTACATCTGGGCAGAAGCGGCCTGCCAAGCGTTCTGCAGTTCTGTTGTGGCTGCGTCGATGCCGGCAAAATCCTTGTTGTCGTGGGCGGTCTTCAGTTTGGCAGCGGCAGCCTCGATTTTGCTTCTGTCGTCAGCCGGCACCTTGTCGCCGAACTCCTTGAGTTGCTTTTCAGTATTGAACACTAACGAGTCTGCGGCATTCAGTTTGTCGATTTCCTCTTTAGCCCTCTTGTCGGCGTCGGCATTGGCTTCAGCCTCGGCTTTCATACGTTTGATTTCGTCGTCGCTCAAGCCAGAGGAGGCTTCGATTCTGATCTTCTGTTCCTTGCCGGAGGCTTTGTCGCGGGCGGTAACGTTGAGGATGCCGTTAGAGTCGATATCGAACGTAACCTCAATTTGCGGGATGCCGCGCTGTGCGGCCGGGATGCCGTCGAGGTGGAAACGGCCGATGCTCTTGTTCTGGGCTGCCATAGGGCGCTCGCCCTGCAGCACGTGGATCTCGACAGAGGTCTGGTTGTCGGCTGCGGTGGTGAAAACCTCGGTCTTCTTGGTCGGGATGGTCGTGTTCGACTCGATCAGTTTCGTCATCACGCCGCCCAGCGTTTCAAGACCCAATGACAGCGGAGTCACATCGAGCAGCAGAATGTCTTTCACATCGCCGCTGAGCACGCCGCCCTGGATGGCTGCGCCGATAGCCACCACCTCATCAGGGTTGACACCCTTGGACGGGGTCTTGTGGAAGAACTTCTCCACAATCTGCTGGATGGCGGGGATACGGGTAGAGCCGCCCACGAGGATAACCTCGTCAATGTCGTTGGTCGTATAGCCTGCGTCGGCAAGCGCTTTCTTGCAAGGCTCGATAGTGGCGCGGATCAGATCGTCGCACAGTTGCTCGAACTGCGAACGGGTGAGCGTGCGCACAAGGTGTTGAGGGACACCGTCGATAGGCATAATGTACGGCAAGTTGATTTCTGTGGAGTTAGAACTGGAAAGTTCAATCTTGGCTTTCTCGGCAGCCTCTTTCAGGCGCTGCAGTGCCATAGCGTCCTTTCTCAGGTCCACATGATAATCTTTCATGAACTCCTCGGCCAGCCAGTCAATAATCTTGTGGTCGAAGTCATCGCCGCCCAGATGGGTATCGCCGTTGGTTGATTTCACCTCAAACACGCCGTCGCCGAGTTCAAGGATTGAGATATCGAACGTGCCGCCGCCCAAGTCGAAGACAGCCACTTTAGAATCGGCTTTCTTCTTGTCGAGGCCGTAGGCCAAAGCGGCAGCTGTAGGTTCGTTGATAATACGTTTTACCGTAAGACCTGCAATTTCGCCGGCCTCTTTGGTGGCCTGACGCTGCGAGTCGCTGAAATATGCCGGCACCGTGATGACAGCCTCCGTCACCTCCTGGCCAAGGTAATCTTCGGCGGTCTTCTTCATTTTCTGAAGCACCATTGCCGAGATTTCCTGAGCCGTATAGGAACGGTCGTCAATCTTCACTTTCGGCATATTGTTGGATGCCCTTTCAACCGTGTAGGGCACGCGTTCGATTTCCTTTGTGACACGGTCGTAGGTTTCGCCCATGAATCTCTTGATCGAGAAGATGGTCTTGGTGGGGTTGGTGATGGCCTGACGCTTTGCAGGGTCACCGAC
>CAVIPZ010000062.1:0-9902 GCA_963644715.1 bacterium
TTGCGTCTCGTTTATATGTGCCATTTGCATTTGTTTTAGAGACCGCAAAAGTGGCTTTCCTGTTCCCCCGTTTTTATAACTTTCCAAGTTGAACTTATCGTCTGTCCACGGCGATATCACGAAAATGAATGTGGAATGTAGAGGCATTACGCGTATGGTTCTATTTTCCAATTCCTAATTCCTAATTAAGTCGCAAGTCCCGGTTTCCCGTACATAAAAAAATCCCGCTGAACTGTCAGCAGGATTCGGGCGGAGAGAGAGGGATTCGAACCCCCGGAGGTGTGACCCTCAACGGTTTTCAAGACCGCCGCATTCGACCGCTCTGCCATCTCTCCAAATCGGCGGCAAAAATAACATTTTTCCGATACTGCACCACCCTCCAACCGCAAAAAAATCTATCAACACATCATCTTGTTGATTTCCAGTTATTAAAACAAAAAAAAACAGTTTTCAGTTTTCATCTCAAGTCAGCCCTGGCTTTGCACGCCGGATGAAAAGAGTCGCAAGTCCCAGCATTCCTAATTCCTCATTCCTAATTCCTCATTCAAACATTTCCTGTAAATATAGCCTTGTTCGGTAATCTGGAAGGCGTTGCCAAGGGCGAAGCATTGGCGAAGCAGCTCCGGGGCGAGCGCCTGCTCTTTGTTGCCGTGCGCCAAGAGGGTGCCGCCGCTCATGAGCAGTGCGCTGGTGACGTACTCAACGGCTATGGGGATGTCGTGCATGATGATGAGCACGGTGACGCCCTTGCGGTTGAGGTCGACAAGGATGTCCATGATTTCGTAACGGTGGGTCACGTCGAGGTTGGAGAGGGGCTCGTCGAGCAGCATTACGGGTGCCTGCTGCGCCATGGCGCGGGCAATGAGGGCGCGCTGCATCTCACCGCCGCTCAAGGAGGCCAGCATGCGGTGGCGCAGACCGGTCAAATTGCACCGCTCCAGCATCTCGTCAACCGCCCGCTCGTCGCGCATTCCGGGCAACTGCCATTTTTTCTGGTACGGATAGCGGCCGGTCATCACAAGGTCGTGTACGGTAATGTCGAACACGGCGTCGTGACGCTGCGGCACGTAGGAGACAAGCCGGGCCAACTGTTCGGTGCGGTGCGCGGCCACGGGCTTGCCCATCACCAGCACCTCGCCGCACGATGGCTTGAGCAACCCGCAGATGCACTTCAGCAAAGTGGTCTTGCCTGAACCGTTGGGGCCCATCACAGCGCAGAAGTCACCCTCCCCGAAAGCGGCCGACAAGCCCTGAAAAAACAACGTCTTGTCGTAGCCGAACGATATGTCTTTCAGTTCAATGACATTCATTTCTCAAACAATTGCTGCAGGTCTTCAACGCCCATCATACGGCTGACACGCTTGCCAGAAGGCGACATCTCTGGGCACTCTCCCGTGAACAGTTCGTGCAGAAAAGCGCGCGTCTGCTCCGGGGTGTTCAACACAGCATGGTAGCGGCGGTTCTGGCGCGCCATGCTAAGTGCCATGTTCCGGCTCTTGTCGGCCTTGTGCAGGAACTGGTTGGTGCGGTAGGCTTCCAACACGCCCTCCATCAGCGACTGCAGGTCGCCCCGGTCCGCCTCGTCGTTAGGGGTTCCGTTGACGGCAAAGTGGGTGTTGTCCATCTTCTCGAGGTCGTAGCCCAGTTTGCGGAAGTCGGCGGTAAGCGTGTCGAGCAGGTCGGCCTGCGAGGGCGTGAGGGTCACGGTTTCGGGAAACAGGCTCTTCTGCACGCGCACGGGCGTTTGCGACAGGGCTTGGATATAGCGGTTGTAGAGTATGCGCTCGCTGGCGTTGAGCACATCCACGAGGAGTGCCTGGCCGTCGGTTTTGATGAAAAGGTAGCGGTTGGCCACCATAAAGTACTCCAAAAGAGTCTCATCGGAGGCAAAAGGCTCGGCTTTCGTGTCAGGGGTTTCGGGCGGCTCAATATGCAGCTGCTGGGCTTGCGGCGCAGACGTGTTCTCGCGGGAGAGCCCTTTGAGGAAATCGTCCCACCCTTTGAGGTTGTTGTCGCCGCCATCGGGGTGATGAGAGTAGGAAGTGCCGTAGTTTCCGGAACTTCCGGAGCCGCCGGATCGTGATGAGGGGGTGTCAAAGGGGTTGAAATTGGGGTTCACGCCCAAGGAGGGCGGCGTGACGACATGGCCTGCCGGGGGCGGCGGCGTGATCATCGAGGGGTCGGTGTCGAAATCGAGACGCGGCACCAGCGACATCGTGCCCAACGTGCGCTTGACGGCCGCATTGAGAAACCCGAACATCAGCTTCTCGTCCTGCAGTTTCACCTCCACCTTGGTAGGGCTCACGTTCACATCGACGGCGGCGGGGTTCACGTCAATCTCGATAAAGTAAGCGGGACGGTAGCCTTGGGGTATAAGATCCGAATAGGCCGTCTCCACAGCATAGTTGAGCAGGTTATGCCGCACATAGCGGCGATTTATGAACATATACTGCTCGCTTTTCTTCTTCTTGGCGTTCTCGGGCTTGGCAATGAAGCCTGAGATGCTCATAAAGTCGGTGTTCTGTTCCACGGGGAAGAGCTTTTCCTTGAAATGGTTTCCAAACACGTTGATGATGCGCTGCTTGAAATTGCTGCCTTGCAGTTGGAAAAGGGCTTTGCCGTTGTGGAAGAGTGAAAAGGCGATGTCGTGGTGGATGAGCGCCACACGGTAGAATTCCTCCTCGATGTGGGTCATTTCAACATTGTCGGACTTGAGGAAGTTGCGGCGTGCCGGAACGTTGAAAAAGAGGTTCTTGACGGCAATGGAAGTGCCTGTTTGGGCGGCGATACGTTCGTGGGCGGTCACGCGCGCACCCTCGATGCGCACCAGCGTGCCTACGGCCTCGTCGGGCTGGCCGGTCTTGAGTTCCACATGGGCGATGGCGGCGATGGAAGCCATGGCCTCGCCCCGGAATCCTTTGGTAGTGAGGTGCGAGAGGTCATCCACCTGCGTGAGTTTGGAGGTGGCGTGCCGTTCAAAGCACATGCGGGCGTCGTTGAACGACATGCCCTTGCCGTCGTCGATGACCTGGATGAGCGTGCGTCCGGCATCCTTCACAACAAGCTGGATGTTGTGCGCGCCGGCATCGATGGCGTTTTCGAGCAGTTCTTTGACCACGGAGGCGGGGCGCTGAATCACCTCGCCGGCTGCGATTTGGTTCGCAACCATGTCTGAAAGCAGTCTTACGACATCCATGCTTACGCGAAGAACTTGAAATAGACAATGGCGATGACGAGGGCAAAGAAGACCATGGCGGCGATGGTCAGCCAGGGGGTCTTGCGCTCATTGCGGTCGTGGCGGCGCTTTCCCTGCCACTCGCGGTGCAGCTCGTCGGCAAAGTCGCGACGGTGATTGTCGGTAGGTTTCTGGTCTTCGGGGGTATAATAGCGAGGCTTGTACTTGAACTCGCGCGGCTCGTGTTTCTGTATGTTGAAGAATGACATCACAATGTTTTTTTAGGAGTGCAAACATACACAAAAAAACGGCAGCCCTGTCTATAGAACTGCCATTATTAGGAATTATTGACACATTGCGCGAAAGTGGCGGCTTCTCAAAGGGTTATCGTTCCGTTTTAGCGTCCCTGTGCTGCCGGGGTGTTTTGTTCACGCCTCCGTATGCCCGTTGCCGCCCTGTCTGAAATGTTCCTCAATGAGGCGTTCGAGCCGCCGCAGCGCATCGGGCACGGCTATGGCCTCCGTAAGGCGCGTTTTTCCTTTATAGACGCACACCAGTCCGTGGCTGGCGCCTACGATGCCGAAGTCGGCATCGGCCATCTCGCCGGGACCGTTCACCACGCACCCCATCACGGCGAGTTTCAGCCCTGGGCAGTCGGGGAAACGCTCTTTCACGAGTGCGAACACCTGCTCGATGTCATACTGTGTTCGTCCGCAGGATGGGCATGCAATGAACTCCGTCTTGCTCATCTTGATGCGGCAGGCCTGCATGACTATCTGCTCGAGTTTGCGTAGGGTGTGGTCAGGGAGGCTGGAATTGCGGAATTCCACGCTGCCAAGACGGTTGAAGTGCGAGGCATAGCCCGTAAGGGCTGCCGCCTTAATCATAAAGCGTTCCTTGTCGCCGTCGTTGTCGGCAAACCGCATCACGCCCGCCTGCACTATTCCTTGCTTGGGGTCGAGCCCCTGCACGGCATGCACCAGCCGGTGGGCAAAAGGCGACTCGTTTTCGGGCGGCTCTGTCAACGAGACGCGCACCGTGTCGCCCACGCCGCAAAGGAGCATTGCCCCGATGCCGGCGGCAGACTTGATGCGGGCCTCCAAGCCGTTGCCCGCCTCCGTGATTCCGATGTGCAGCGGGCAGTCGCAGCCCCGCGCTTCCATGGCGCGTTTGAGCAGCAGCGTGGCTTCGGTAGCCGTGCGCACGTTGCTTGATTTCATCGAAATCACCGTCTTGCGGAAACCAAAACTGTCGCAGATGTCTATCCATTCGAGTGCCGACTGCACCATAGCTTCGGGAGTGTTGCCGTAGCGGTTCACGATACGGTCGCAAAGCGAGCCGTGGTTGATGCCGATGCGCAGGGCAGTGCCGTGGTCGGCGCAGCGTTGCAGCAGCGGCGCGGCACGGCGAGCCATCCGGTCAACCGCCTCCTGATAGGCAGCGTCGCTGAGTTGGCATTGCGAGAAATTGCGTTTGTCAACATAATTGCCGGGGTTGATGCGCACCTTTTCGACCACGTCGGCCATCTCTTCCGCCACCATGGGGTTAAAGTGTACGTCGGCCACCAGAGGGGTGTTGATGCCCTCGCTGCGCAGGCAGCTTTTGATTTCGCGCATGGCGGCAACCTCTTTCAGTGAGGGCACCGTTATGCGTACCATTTGCGCCCCCGACTCCACCATACGGCGGCATTGCTCCACCGTGGCCTCCACGTTGTTGGTGTCGGTGTTGGTCATCGACTGCACCACCACAGGGGCGTCGCCGCCGATAGCCACATTGCCAATATTGAAACCGTTCTTGCTGTTCATCGCGGTAGGCTATTGCTGTCCGTTGTTGTGTGCAAATCCCTGCGCGCGGAGTTCCACTTGGCAATTGTCACCTGTGATGAGATGGTAACCAGCCGATTGCTCCTTGATATAGCCGATAATGGAGATATTGTCAACATTTTTCAGTTTTTTATAGTCCGCCTGTTTCACCGTAAACATCAATTCATAGTCGTCGCCGCCGTTGAGGGCCGCCACCGTATGCACAATGTCGAGGTCTTTGAGCGTCGTGAAAGTCAGTTCGGTCATAGGCATCTTTTCTTCAAAGAGATCGCAGCCTTTGGCGGAGGCGCGGCAAATCTGCATGGCAGCGGTAGCGATGCCGTCGCCGATGCTGGCCATGGCGGTGGGTATGATATCCTCACGGCGGAGTGCTTCTACAATGTCAAGTCGTGGTTCAGGTTTCAGCTGGCGGCGCAGCAGGTAGTCTTTGCCCGTAAAGTCGGGCTGCATGTCGGGGTTCACCTCAAACACCTTCTTCTCGCGCTGCAGCAGGAGCAGTCCGGCGTAGGCGGCGGCAAAGTCGCCGGAGACGCATATGAGTTCGTTTTCAGACGCGCCCTTGCGGGTAGCGAGGTGGGCGGGGTCGCACTCCCCTATTGCCGTCACCGCAATCACCAGGTCGCGAGGGGAAGTGGAGAGGTCAAGGGCGGCCACGTCGGCGTGGACCGTGTCGCAGCAGGAGGCCATGCCGTCGAGGATCTCGTTGACCGCCTTGAGGTCAAAGCGTCCCGACACGGAGATGTTCACCAGCAGCTGTGCAGGCACGGCATTCATGCCCAGCACGTCAGAAAAGGCGATGGCGGCCACCTTGTAGCCCAGATGCCGCAGCGGCACATAGGTAAGGTCGAAGTGTACATTTTCGAGGAAAATCTTGGTAGAGGCCACCACGTTCTCGTCGGCGGGGCTCATCACGGCGGCATCGTCGCCGATGCCCACTACGGTGGAGGCATTCTCTACGGGGAAATATTTGGACAGTTCGGCGATAAGGTCATACTTGCCGAAGCGGGGCTGGTTGTTCGGTTGTTTCTGTTCTTCCATCTTTAATGATATGAGGGGGCAAAAGTACATTTTTTTTGTATTTTTGCTCCGTTCAAAAAAAACGAGAGACGTGCAGATATTCAAGGCTGACCTACATACGCATACCCTGCTTTCGCCTTGCGGCGACCTGGAGATGACCCCTGACAACATCATCGCGTGCGCCTTGGCGCAGGGCATTGACATCATCGCCATCACGGACCACAACTCCACGCGCCATTGCCGTCTGGCGGAGCATTACTCGCACAACCGCGACATCTTTGTGCTGTGCGGCGCCGAGATCACCACCAAAGAGGAGGCGCATTGTCTCGCCTACATGCCTGACCACGCCGCCCTTGACCGTCTGCAGGAGTATCTGGAGCAGCATCTGCCCGACATCCCCAACGACCCCGACCGCTTTGGCGACCAGGTGCAGATTGACGAAGACTTCAACATCATCTATGAAGAGCCGCGGCTGCTCACCGCCGCCATCGACCAATCTGTCAACCAGGTGGCCGACTTTGTGCATGCGGAGGGCGGGCTGTTTGTGCCCGCACACATCGACAAACTGACTACCAGCCTTGTCAGCCAGCTCGGATTCATCCCCTTCGACCTCGAATATGATGCCGTTGAACTGTCGGAGCGCGGCAATGCCGACAAAATCCTGCAAACGCACAAATACCTGAAAGGCAAGTGTTTTACACGCAGTTCTGACGCGCACATCCCCGACCGTGTAGGCATCGCGCCCTGCTTTATGGAACTGGAGACCCGGAGTTTTGAAGAAATTCGCAAAGCCTTCAGGCAGGAAGAGGGACGGAGGGTGCTGCTCACCTTGCCCGAACAACATCAGATTATCAATAAAAAACGCTAACACAATAAACACAACACAATGACCATCAAAGAACTTGTCGAGAAAATGAACCTTGCCGTCTTCTGCGGCGAAGAGAATTTAGGGACTGAAATCAAGGGCGGCTATGTATCTGACCTGCTGAGCGATGTCATGGGGTTTGCCCGGGAGGGGAACGCTTGGGTCACGCTGCAGACCCACAAGAACGTCATCGCCATAGCATCGCTCAAAGAGCTGGCGTGCGTCATACTGGTCAAGGGCAACAAACCTGACGACGACATGCTGGAGCAGGCCAAAGAGGAGGGCATTCCCGTATTGGGCACAGAGGAGCAGACCTTTGAGACGGCTGGGAAGCTGTATGAGTTGCTGAACCAATAGCCGAGCCATGAAAGACCTCTCCATGCACATTATGGACATCCTGCAGAATTCCACCCGGGCAGGGGCCACCGTCATCACGCTGGAAGTGACGGAAAACAGCGAGGCAGACACCTTGACGCTCGTCTTCAAGGACAACGGCTGCGGCATGAGCGAAGAGACCGTCAAGAATGTCATCGACCCGTTCTTCACCACCCGCACCACCCGCAAAGTGGGGCTCGGGCTGCCTTTGCTCAAGCAGAACACCGAGATGACCGGCGGCAGCCTTGACATCCAGTCGAAAGTCGGCGAGGGCACGACCGTCACTGCCGTGTTCGGGCTCAGCCACTTGGACCGGCCGCCGATGGGCGACCTTGCCGGCACCTTGGCACTGACCATCTCAGCCTACCCCGACATCCGCTTCATCTTCCGCTACAGGCGCGACGGGGAAGTTGACTATACGCTCGACACCGACGAAGTACACGAAGCCCTCGGAGGCGTTCCCGTCAACGACCCCGACATCATCGAAGCCCTAAAAGAAATGATACAGGAAAACATTCAATGAAAGGGTTAATAAAAAATGTATCTTTGCCCGCTTTTTCCGGAGGGGGAAAGCATTGTTTTCGATAAACGGACTAAAACCAACTTTTATAGAAAAACATGTTTGCTATCACTTCCGTTGACGAGCTGGTCAACACGGTAAAAAAAGTAAAGGCAGAGGGCAAAAGCATCGGACTGGTTCCCACGATGGGAGCATTGCACGAGGGTCATCTGTCGCTCATCCAAAGGGCAAGAAAAGAAAACGACATCGTAATCGTCTCCATATTCGTAAATCCTGTGCAGTTCAACAACCCCGAAGACCTGCAGAAATATCCCCGCACGCCTGAAAAGGACCTTGACTTCATACGCGCATACGCCGACTACGCCTTTATGCCGGAAGCCGAGGAGGTTTTTCCGGAAAAACCTACAGAGGAGTACCATTTCGGCACCGTGGAGCAAGTGATGGAGGGAGCCGCCCGTCCGGGTCATTTCAACGGCGTCGGCATCATTGTGCGCCGGCTGTTAGACTGGACCTGTCCCGACCGCGCCTACTTCGGCGAAAAGGACTACCAGCAGATTGCGGTGATACGTGAGCTGGTGCGGCAATGCGGCATCGGGGCGCAGATAGTGCCCTGCCCTATCGTGCGTGAGGCGAACGGACTGGCCATGAGTTCGCGCAACAAGCGGCTCACCGCAGAGCAGTTCGATACCGCCGCCAACATCTACCGCATCCTCAAGGCCTCGCGCGAGCAGAAAGACGTGCCGCAGATCAAGGCGTTTGTGGCGCAGGAAATCGCCAAGATACCCGAGTTCACGCTCGAGTACTTCGAGGTGGCCGACGACCGGACGCTCCAGCCTGTACAGACGCTCAACGACGCGCCCGGCATCATGGGATTCATCACCGTCCACATCGGCGGCGTAAGACTTATCGACAATATTCGTTATCGTTAAAACCGGTAAAATGACTATAGAACTTTTAAAATCGAAGATTCACAAAGTAACCGTAACGGAAGCCAACCTGAACTATGTAGGCAGCATCACCATCGACGAGACGCTGATGGAGGCCGCCAACCTGATAGAGAACGAGAAAGTGCAGGTTCTGAACGTAAACAACGGAGAACGGCTGGAGACCTACGTCATCAAAGGGGTCAAGGACTCCGGCGTGATCTGCCTCAACGGGCCCGCCGCCCGTAAAGCGTGCGTAGGCGATGTCGTAGTCATCATCTCCTACTGCTCCATGGACTTTGAGGAGGCCAAGCATTTCAAGCCGTGGATCGTCTTCCCCGACAAGGAGAACAAGCTCCGCTAAAAGAAAAAAAAGACCAACAACATCAAGCATCTATAAATATATATGTATAAACTCATACTCATACGACACGGACAAAGCGAATGGAATCTGTCGAACCAGTTTACAGGATGGACAGACGTGGACCTCACCCCGCAAGGCGAAGAGGAGGCGCGGCAGGCGGGCAGGATTCTGCGCGAGGGCGGTTTTGACATCCGCTACACCTACACCTCCTACCTGAAGAGGGCCATCAAGACGCTCAACCTCGTGCTGGAGGAAATGGACCGCATGTGGCTGCCGGTAGAGAAGACCTGGAGGCTCAACGAGAAGCACTACGGCGTGCTGCAAGGTCAGAACAAGCAGGAGGCCGTAGAGAAATACGGCAAAGAGCAGGTCATGCTTTGGCGGCGCAGCTATGACGTGGCTCCGAAGCCCATTCCAGACGACGACCCGCGCCATCCCAAGTACGACATCCGCTACCAGGGCATCAAGAACCGCTCGGCACGCCCCGGCACAGAGTCGCTGTCAGACGCCACCCGCCGCATCATCCCCCTCTGGAACGCCAGCATCGTCGAAAACCTGCACCAGTACAAGCAAGTGCTCATCGTGGCCCACGGCAACAGCATCCGCGGCATCATCAAATTCATGAAAAACCTCTCCAACGAAGAAATCGTCAAGCTCAACATCCCGACCGGAACGCCCTATCTGATGGAACTCGATGAAGACATGCAGATTCTGAAAGACGAATACATCGGCATCTCCGAAGAGGAACTCAAAGCCAAAGAAGCGGTGGTGGCAAACCAGACGAAATAGCAAAAAAATTGCCGGAATTGCGAATATGATATTTTTTTCTATATTTGCACC
>CAVIPZ010000063.1:0-1225 GCA_963644715.1 bacterium
GAATAGGTATGGTTTGAGGATTCTCCCAAATAGACGATGTCGGCTTGCTCATCGGCGGCCTTTTGCGAGAGGGCGATGAGGGTGCAGTGCTCCCGCAGGTCTTTGGGATAGACCGTAAAGCGGTATGTCACATCCAATGCGGCCAGCAGCAAAAGCAGGCACAGCAACTTCTTTCCCGTTTTCATGATGTCGTTTTCTCTCTCTTCTTTCATTAAAACTGGAAATAAATGAATGGATATTGTTGGATGGATGACATAGTGGCGAGTGCGAAAATCAGGACGGCATAAATGCACCAGCGCGCAGCGGCCGGTTTCTGTCCGCACCATTTGTCGAAGCGGCTGTGACGGACAGGCCAAAGCAGCAGTGCCGCCAAAACAAGCGACAGTGTTGTGACGGTGTCCACATGCAATGTACCGGCAAGATGCCAATTGCTGGACAGGGCGGCAAACAGCCCGCCAAGCGCATGCAGCGACGGAGCTCTGAACACTGCCCACAATAGGGTCACGATGGCAAAGGTGAGCAGCACGCGTGCGGCATGCACAAGTCGCGAGTGGTTGTCTTTGCTGAATAACGGCAGACGCTCCAAGGCACGTTCCGCAATCATAAGTATGCCGTATGCGGCGCCCCAAAGCAAAAATGTCCAGTTTGCACCATGCCACAGACCGCATACGGTAAATACAACCAAGAGGTTGAATGCCCTGCGGACATTTCCGGCGCGGCTGCCTCCGAGCGGTATGTACAGATAGTCGCGAAACCATGTAGAGAGCGAAATGTGCCACCTGCGCCAAAAGGTCTGGATAGACCCCGACAGGTAAGGGGCCTTGAAATTGTCCACCAGCGTGAATCCCATACAGAGCGCACACCCCAGCGCCACCGACGAATAACCGAAAAAGTCTCCGTATATCTGGAAAGAGTAGAAAAAGAGCCCTGTCAAGATGTCAAGGGATGAATATGATTCCGGGGTTTCGTAAATCATGTCCACATACCGTCCGAGATTGTCGGCCACCACCATCTTCAAGACAAGCCCGAAGAGGATCAGGCGCAAGCCGTTGGCAAGGTTGTCATATTTGAACGGCTTTTCTTCGTGAAGCTGGCGCAGCAGGTTTTGAGGCCGTTCTATAGGACCGGTCACCAACTGAGGATAGAACATGACGTACAGCGAATAGTATCCGAAATGACGCTCCGCTTTTTGGTTGCCGCGATATACTTCGATGACATAGCTGAG
>CAVIPZ010000063.1:1235-9815 GCA_963644715.1 bacterium
GCTTTGGAAAGTGTGGAACGAGAGTCCTATCGGCAGGATGATGTTCAAGGCTTTGGCGGGATGTTCCCAGCCGAAATGGTGTGCAAGCGCCACAAGGTTTTCGCTGCAGAAATTGAGGTACTTGAAGATGAACAACACGAGGCATGTTGAGACGATGCTGACCACAAGACACCGTTTTCTGCGTGCCGGGCAGTCCGCCCATTGCTCTATCAGGATGCCCGCCGTGAAGTCGATGAGGATGGTGACAAGCAGGATGAGGATATAGGCGGGGATGAACCACATATAGAAGAAGCAGCTTGCCGCAAGCAGCAGCATCCAGCGGTATTTGTGCGGAACAAGGTAGAACAGCAGGGTTACTGCCGTGAAGAACAATATGAATTCTGCCGAATTGAATAACATTACTTGAAGAGGAATCTTCTGAAGTCAAGCCCTAACGCATAGATCATCAAGAGAATGAGCAGAATGAATCCTATCGTGTTGGCGATGCCCAGAAACTTGTCGCTGGGCTTTTTGCCGGTTATCATTTCAATCAGGATGAAGAGCACATAACCGCCGTCGAGCGCCGGTATGGGTATGATGTTCATGAATGCCAGTATGATGCCGAGCAAGGCGGTCATATTCCAGAAGCGGTACCAGTCCCACACTTTCGGGAATATGCTGCCGATGGTCAGGAAGCTGCCGAGCTGGGTGGCGCCCTCTTTGGTGAATACGAGTTTGAACTGTTTGATGTAGTCTCCTAAAGTCTGCACGCCCATAACAATGCCTTGGGGCACCGACTGCAGGAGCGTATATTCTTCGCGCACGGTGCTGAAATACTGTGCCGGCGTTTTCGGGGCCACGCCGATGACGCCCGCCGAGTCAGGTGTCACTGTGACGTGGCAGAGGCTGTCGCCACGGTAAAAGGCGACGTCAAGGCTTGCGTTCTTGTTGTCGCTGAAGATCTTTTTGTAGTCGAAGAAACAGAACACGGCGGAGTCGTTGACGCTGACGAGGCTGTCGCCGCGCCGAAGTCCGCTGTCGGCCGCCGGTGTCCCTGCCAACACGCTGTCAATCACAAACGGGAAGCGGTAGTTGCAGGGCACGCTGCCAGACGAGCTTGCCCCGACAATCTTGCGCGCCAGCGTCTTGGGCACATCGATGACAGTTGTCTGGCTGTCGCGCAGCACGGTCACGGTCTTGACATCCTCCAACAATATGGTGTTGCTGAAATCGCTCAACGTGAGCGGTTTGGAAGAATCTACGGCAAGGATGACATCGCCGTTGCGGAAGCCGGCGTCTATCATTTCTTGCGAGAACTCAAGACCGTAGCGCGCATTCTCTAACGGGATGTATTCGCGCCCCCAATTGAAGCAGATCGCTATGTAAATAATGATAGCGGAAAGGAAGTTCACCAACACGCCGCCGATGATGACGAAAAAACGTTGCCATGCCGGCTTTGAACGGAATTCCCAAGGATGCACTTCGCTGTCCAGGTCTGACGCTTTCGTCGTCTCGTCAACCATGCCGTTGATGGCGCAGTATCCCCCTAACGGAACCCAGCCGATGCCCCATTCGGTGTGTTCGGGATGCTCTTTCCACTCCTCCGGGGCTTGGGAAGAGAAGAAACTGAAATGGAATTTGCCGTCGTATCGCTTCATCCGGAGTATCGAAAAACCGGGGTTGAAAAAGAGATAGAACTGGTCAACGCGGATTTTGAAGATCTTGGCAAAGGTGAAATGCCCCAGCTCGTGCGTGATGATCAGAAAGGCCAGACTGGCGACCAATCCCAGTATTTGCATCGTTATGCCCATAGTCAATTTTTTTAAAGCGGCAAAGATAACATTTTTTTGTACTTTTGCCCCGCATATTTCCAAGACATGATGGCTGCCCAGGATTCCAACGAAAACACACAATCACGCCCCGGCAAGAAACTGCTGTTCGCGGCCGGCGTCATGTTCGGGCTGCTGCTCGGTGTCGCAATCACCGCTCTCGTGATGCTCTATGCTGAACGGCACCGAACGCAGACAGACACGGCAGCCGAACTGCAATATGGCAAAACGGTGACAGACACGGTGTTTCATTACGTAATCCAAAAACAGACGACAGCACAGGCTGCCAATGACCCTAACGCCCAAGATACGCTAATCATCGACACGCTTCTGCAAGACTACGAAACCCAGGACCTTACAATGGACGAGTCGCTGCAGTCGAGTATGGATGACGGTGAAGAGGTGACTGAAGACCTGGTGCAGGAGAAGATGCTGCACAGCGTTTCGGTGCCGGTTGTCTTTCTGGACGACAATATGCAGGAAACGGACCATGAGGCGTCGGCACATCTGCAAGTGCAGCAATGGAGCACCCCCGTCCGAAACAAAGTTACCTATTTGTTTTCAGACAAGATCCTGAAAGTGAAAGGGATGAAAATTGACGGATGCAAGGTTTACCATTTCCGGGGCAATTATTACCTCGAGGCAAACCAAAGCACCTACCTGATACGGCCAAACAGCCATTTTGAAAAGCCGGAGCGATCCGAAAACTTTAATTTTTAGACTGCAAAATGAAGACTATTCCTTTTTTCAAATTTCATGGTGCGGGAAACGATTTCATCATGATTGACAACCGTAACGGATATTACAGGCTTGACGACAACGAAGTCGCCTATCTTTGCGACCGTCATGCGGGCGTCGGCGCCGACGGGCTTATTTTTCTCGAAACCGACCCAGAAGTTTCTTTTTCCATGCGCTATTACAACGCCGACGGCAAAGAGGCCACCTTGTGCGGTAACGGCAGCCGTTGTGTAGTGGCGTTGGCCAATATGCTGGGCGAAATCGGCAACAATTGCGTGTTCCGTGCTTCCGACGGCCTGCACGATGCAAGCGTCTATAGCCACGAACTCAACCATTGGGTCATCGCTCTCGAAATGAAGGATGTGAAAGAGGTGAAGGTCTATGACGACGGCTGCTTCCTCGACACGGGCTCTCCCCATTTTGTGGTTTCTGTGGATGACTTGGAAGCGTATCCCGTTGTCGCCGAGGGCTGCCGGCTGCGCCATGACCCCCGTTTCAGCCAAGGCACAAATGTCGATTTTGTGGAAGAAGCGGACGGCGACAGCATCAAGGTGCGCACCTACGAACGCGGGGTGGAAGACGAAACGCTGTCTTGCGGCACTGGCGTGACTGCCGCAGCATTGGCTTGGACTTTGCAGAACAACAAGGGAAACCAACGTTACGAACTGCCTGTGCTGACAAGAGGCGGCTCGTTCAAGGTGGCTTTCGACAAAAAAGCCAACGGTTACAAGTTCATCTCGCTGGTGGGTCCCGTGGTCTGGTCTTTCTCGGGCACTGCCGACATCCCGGACTCGGTCTGTTCGTTTTCGACCATAAAATAAGCCCCGAAGAACTCTTTCGTCACGATGCGGATGAGCGTATAGGCGGGTACGGCGAAGATCATGGCAAACACCCCGCCGACATAGCCTGCCATCAATATGACAATGAATATTTCAAGCGGATGCGTATGCGTCCGTTTCCCGTATATGTAGGGTTGCAGCACAAAGTCGTCGATGAGTTTGGTGGCGCCGATGGCGGCCAAAGCCTTCACCAAGGTGGTCATAAGCATAGCGCTGGAGGGGTCAGAAGACAACAGCGAGGTGATGGATATCACGACCGCACAGATACATGCGATGAGCGGACCAACGTATGGTATGATGTTGAGCAGCCCGCCAATGACACCGATGAGCATAGGATTGGGAACTTTCAGAATGGCGCAAAAGATGGTGTCGAGAATGCCGACGATAATCATCTCGCAGAAGACGCCGAGAAAATATGAAGAGACCTGTTTGCCTGTGGCATCCAAGATGTTGCTGAAATTCTGACGGTATTTGGTCGGTATCCACCCTTGAATCATCTTGAAGAAGATACGGTGGTCTTTCAGCGAAAAGAAAGTCATGAACAGTATCGAGAACACGGCAATGAGCACAGTGCCGGCAGCGCTGAAGGTGTTGCTCAACAGCGAGGAGAAGTTGACCTGCTCGATGAATTTGCCCCATTCAGAAACCACCAGCCCAAAGGCATGCTGGTGATGCTTGACGATGCCGAACTTGCGGAGCATAGGGTCGAGTTTGTTGATCCATACCTCAAACGAGTGGCTCAAGGTGGAGGGGTCGATAGAGGCCAGATAGGTGACTTCGCGGATGATGGCAGGAACAATCAGGTAACACAGCAAACCAAGCACGGCAACGATGGCCAGCAGTGTGATGGCTGCGGCAAGCGATTCGGGAAACTGACGTTTGCCGAAGTGGATGCGGGAGAGCAGCCGCATAAGCGGCGTGCCTATCAGCGAAAGAAATATGGCTATGAAGATGTACAGCAGGATGTCCCAGAAAAACCATCCTAGAAACACAAGGATGGCCAACAAGACGATGATGGCAATGATGCTTTTGTTGTTAGTCATGATTTTTTCTCCGCTTTGATATGTTTGGGGTGCCGGCACGCAGTTTGCGGCGGTAACGCGAGTCGAAACTCTGTTTGTATCCTAATGCGACGCCTGCCGTGTAGTTGATCTTGGAGTTGATGTCAGGGCTGTAAATGTCCTGGTCGTGCTCTCCCACGTAGGTGTAGGCCTTCAATTTCCAGGTGCCGCTTTTGTTGATGCTGTATTCGACGATGACGTCACCATACATGTTCTCGGCCGCCGACTCGGTTTCCCTGTTGTCATAGTACCCGAAACTCGTTGACATCGTGATGCGGTCGTTCAGCAGGTTGGCGTTGGCCTGTATGCCGTATTCCGCCGAGGTCGTTTCCGAGGCCGAATTGTAGATGACCCCGACTGATCCGTGCCTGTTTTCCATCACGCTCTGCAACATGCTGTTGAGGGCGCTGCTTAACAAAGAATAACTGGACGAAAGCCCGCCGGTGCCCGAAGAGAACGGGGTGCTGGGAATGAAGTTGTTTGAAACCATAAAGTAGGCAAACTGCTTGGTCATGTTCTCTTTGTTGGTAGTGTCGATGGCGTTGTAGAAGATGTTGCGCGCCTCGGTGCTGCTGTTGGGCAACTCGAAACTGAATGTGGGTTCGAGATTGCGCATGATTTCGCCGTTTAGGTGAAGGTATGCGTTGACGGTGGTGTTGCTGCCCGACAGGTATTCCTGCGGCACGATGCTGGCCAAGGAGGTTTTGGAACTCTTGTAGGCACTGGCATTGACTACCATGTTGTTGAGCGGCCCGTCAAAGGTGATCTGCCCGCCGGGCACTAACGTAAATCGCGAGTTTACGATGTCATAAAGCGAAAAACGGAAGTCGCCTGAGTGCAACGCAAGGCTGCCGTACAGGTTCAGGTTGTCGTTGTTGTTGAACGTGAGCCTGAAGTTGCCGTTGGCTTTTGCGTTCATGGTGCCGCCGATGGACTCAAGCAACAGCACGATGTCGGCATCGTCGGTGACGTTGAAAGTAAAGTCGAAGTCGAGGTCCATGCCGTTTTTGGACTGCGCCGCAGCGGACTGTGAGGTGTCAGCTGTTGTCTTGAACCGGATGATGGTCGATTCGCTTGCTGAACTGGCCGTGCTGACAAGCAGGTATATTTTCGTGCCCGACAGCGTCTTCAGGTTCGCCCCTCTGAACGTCATGCCTTTGTCGGTGCCTCCGATTTCAACGTCTCCGGCCGCGATGCCCGTGCCGTAAAACACGGAATTGTCGCTCTTCGGCGTGCTCAGCACGGTGACTCCGTCGGTATGGATTTTGAGGTCAAACTTCATGTCTTTGAACATGCGGTGCCGGATGGTTCCGTCCATATAGGCGATGTTCTGCAGGTTGTCGCTGAATTTGATGTGGTCGAAGAATATGCCTTCGTCATTGAAGCGGAGATCCTGGTTGTCGAAATGGTAAAGGGCGCCTAAAGGTGCAATGCTCATGTCGGCGGAGAGCAGTCGCACCACGCCGTCAAAATAGGTGGAGTCTGCGGAAGCATAAAAGGAGAGTTTTCCGGAGGCGGTACCGCTCACTTGGTCGCTGATGCCGGAAAGGAACGGCTCTAGGAATCCTACATTGAGCGTGTCAAATTCAGTGTGTACGGCAAACTTCTTGGCATCAGGCGCGTAATAGCCGTTCACTTTGGCAAAAATGCTTTTCTCGTCGCGGAAACGGCGCACGTCATATTCCGTCAGCGTTGCGGCGGTTATGGAATTGCTGCTCCGGAAGAAGCCGCCATTGAAGCCGATACGGTTTTGCGTGTCCCATCCCGCCATAAGGAACAGGTTCCCGATCTTCTCTTCGTTGAAGACAAAGTTGTCAGCCAACATCTTCCCGAGTATGAGCCGCCGGTCGCCGTTCAGCAACATCATATCGGCTGTGAGCAGACCGCCGCAGGTCATATTGTTGAGCAGCGGGTTCACAATGGACATGTCTAAGGTATTGATGAGCAGGTTCAGTCTGGATTTCTGCTTGGTAGAGTAGTCGCCGTTTATGGTGACGCTGCTCGAGTCGTTCTCGAAGACCAGGTTGTTGACGGCTATCCGCTGCTTCTGGAAATGTATGTCGTTGCCCTCCCTGAAATGCCATGCCATTTCGTCAAGATAGACGGTGGTGTTGTGAAGACGCAGCACGAGGTCGTCTGGATCTGAAAGGTCGGCACATCCTGAAAGCGTTGACCTGTAGGTCTCTGCTTCGCTATGCCTGTTGTTCCACTTGAGGTCGTAAAATACGGAGTCAAGCCCGGAGTTCGCGTGCAGCACTATGTCGTGAAAGCAAAGGTGCTTTTTGCGGTCTCCAATATGGACAGAGTCGGTGTTGAGCTGCAGCCCTATCCGCGAGGTGTCAGAAGAACTGCTGTTCAGGCTGAAGTGATGCACAGAGAGTTTGTTCTTGATGGCAAAGAATGGTATATTGGCTTTTATCAAGTCGTTATGAGCATCAGCATAAAGTTCTGCTTCAAGGTTTGAGTTCGGGGCGACGATGATGTCAGGGATCAACATTCTCAACACGCGGTTGGTTTCGTAGGTGGAGACGCGAACCTTGAGGTAACGGTCGTCCATAGAAGCATTGCCGTTGCCATGCAAATGGTAGCCGGCGGGCTCATCTACCAACGACGGAAAGTAGCCGTGGGCTTGGTGCATGACATAGTTCGCGATATCGCCTATCGGGTAGTTGTTCTCGAGGGTGGCGTTGAATACATTTGACGACACGATGAACTTGTGGACCAAATCGTTGCATATTGACGTCACCCTGAAACGGCAGTTGCGGATGGAGTCGCCATTGTTGAACACCCAGATGTTGTCACAGCCCAGATAGCCGGTCACATCGTCAATGCTGCTGCCCCTAAGGGTGAATGTGAAGTTGTCGAAACCGGTTTTGAGGGTCGGGTTGTTCTGCAATACATAGATGATTTTGTCTGTTCCCGCAGCGGTAGAGTCTCTCTTGGGCAACAAGCCCGCGGTATGGCCGAGGTCGAAGTGGTCGAGGCTGATGTCGCCTTGCAGGAACGGCGTCTCTTCCGAAAGGTCCAGATTGCCCGAAACGGTACACTCCAAGTGCGGGTCATGTGTCTCTACCACCGCTTGGCACAACTTGTCTGCATACTCGCCCGACACCTTGGTGTGACGTAGCGGATAGCCTATGATGTCGATGTGCGCAATGTCGCCGTCAAGACTTGCTTTCAAGGTCTGCAAGTTCTTCTTTGACCATCCTGTCGAGGCCATGCTTCCCTCGGCGGCAAGGCTGAAACTGCTCTTTCCTAACGCCTTGTCTGCACCCGTGATGCGGGCAAGGTTGACGGCTTCACCGTCAAGTTTCCCTTTCAGCACCGTTTGCCCGTTGTCGCTGAAAGTGCGCATCTCTGCCGAGAGGTTGCCGGCATCGGTGCGGGCTGCAAGGTTGGCGTCAAAATCTTCCATCGTGCCTATAAAGGAGACCTTAAGCGCCGTGTTGCCTAAAAATGCAGTCTTTTGGGCAAAGCCGGGACTCTTGCCGCCCGGAAGGGTCAACAAAGCCAGTTCCGGTGCATAAAGGGTGCAGGAATCGAGCTGTACATTCAAATAAGTGTCCGGGAAACGGGTGATGTCTTTCATGACAAGGTCGCCGTTGATGCGGTTCTTGAAGCCGCAGGCAGCACGGAGTCCGATGATGCTGAAGTCGTTGACAGGACCGCTGATTTTCTCGCTTTTGAGAAACAAGGTCTCCTCCATGCCGCGGAGCGAGGGGACAAATGCGGCGACGTCTTTCATGCAGAGCATTGAGGGGCGCACCGCCGCTTGGATGCGCACGGAGTCGGTGAATTCTGAATAGGAACTCCACGCATCATAGTCAAAAGCAAGGTCTATGTCAAGCCTGCTGTTCGGGGTTTTGGCTTTTAGTTTCTGAAAACGAAGTCCTTGGCTCCAGATGCTGAACTCGCCTTGGGCGTCTGTCATGGCAAATCCGCCGTACTGTTCAAACGAGAGATGTTTGAACTTGGCGGCGACGCTGTCGTTGGCGACAATAAACTTGTCAACCTCCCAATTGATGTTCTTCAGTTCAAAATAGGCATAGTCGATAGGCGGCACGTTGCCGGTCTCGAAAACGGTACGCTTGTCGTCGTTGATGAGCACAAAACGCGAATTGACCAGTGTGAGGT
>CAVIPZ010000064.1:0-9707 GCA_963644715.1 bacterium
GCCTTTCAACACCTTCAACGGGTTTATTGAAGAGATAGACACAGAGAAGAAGAAGCTGAAGATTATGGTGAAGATTTTCGGCCGTAAGACCCCGCTTGAGCTGGGTTTTATGCAGGTTGAGAAAATATGAGGCCGCAATTAGTTACAAACAAATAAATTAAATCACAAACAATGGCAAAAGAAGTAGCTGGATTAATTAAGTTACAAATTAAAGGAGGGGCAGCCAACCCTGCACCCCCTGTAGGTCCTGCATTGGGCTCAAAGGGAGTGAACATCATGGACTTTTGCAAGCAGTTCAATGCTCGTACGCAGGAAATGGCTGGCAAGATCATCCCTGTTGTGATTACGGTTTACAAGGATAAATCGTTCGATTTCATCACAAAGACTCCTCCGGTTGCTGTACAGATTAAGGAAGCAGCCAAACTTCAAAAAGGTTCCGGCGAACCTAACCGTTCAAAAGTCGGTTCTATCACTTGGGACCAGGTGCGGACGATTGCCGAGACCAAGATGAGCGATTTGAACTGTTTTGAGCTCGAACCCGCAATGTCTATGGTAGCAGGCACGGCCCGCAGTATGGGTGTAACCGTGAAAGGCGGCCAGAATCCTTTTGAGAAAAATTAATAACAAGTAAAACTAAGAATCACATGGCTAAAATATCAAAAAAACGCAAAGAGGCTTTTGCTAAATTTGATAAGAGCAAGGCTTACGCTTTGCCGGAAGCTATCAAGGTGGTGAAAGATCTTACCTATACCAAGTTCGATGCTTCTTTCGACATCGACGTCCGTCTGGGCGTTGACCCGAGGAAAGCCAATCAGATGGTACGCGGTATCGTCACGCTGCCCCACGGCACCGGCAAGGAAGTGCGTGTGCTTGTGCTCTGCACGCAAGACAAAGAAGAAGAAGCAAAGGCAGCGGGTGCGGATTATGTGGGCCTGGATGAATACGTTGACAAGATCAAGCAAGGCTGGACAGACGTGGATGTCATCATCACAATGCCCAGCGTGATGCCTAAAATCGGCGCACTCGGCAGGATACTGGGTCCCCGCGGCCTTATGCCTAACCCCAAGTCCGGCACCGTGACGATGGATATCGGCAAGGCCGTAACCGAAGTCAAGGCCGGTAAGATCGATTTCAAGGTTGACAAGTACGGCATTATCCATACCTCCATCGGCAAGAACCATTTTACGGTGGACCAGATTGCTGATAACGCCCGCGAAATGATGAGCACCATCATCAAGCTGAAACCTTCGTCCGCCAAAGGAACCTATATCAAGAGCATCTTCCTCTCCACGACGATGAGTCCTGGCGTGCAGGTAGATCCCAAGTCAGTTACAGTATAATCTAAAAGTCTAAGCGAAAAAAACGTATGAAACAAGAACAAAAAAGTCAGATTATCGAGGAAATCGCACAGGACTTGGCGAACTATTCGCACGTTTACATCACCGACATCTCCGGTTTTACCGTAGGTCAGGTTAACCAGCTGCGCAGACTCTGCTTCAAACGTGAGGTCAAACTCAAAGTCGTGAAGAACACGCTGCTGAAACGCGCTATGGACCAGGCTGAATCCGACTATTCAGAACTCTATCAGGTGCTGAACGGCCCTACCTCCATCATGTTGTGCAACACAGGCAATGTGCCCGCACGACTGATCAAGGAGTTCAGGACCAAGAACGAAAAGCCCCTCATCAAGGCCGCTTTCATCGAGGAGACCGCCTACATTGGCGACGACCAGCTTGAGAACCTGTGCAACATCAAGTCCCGCGAGGAATTGATTGGCGACATTGTCGGACTGCTGCAGTCACCGGCAAAGAATGTCATCTCCGCATTGAAATCCGGCGGCGGCAAGCTCGCTGGCATTGTCAAGACTCTGTCCGAAAAAGAATAAAACAAGTCAAATTTAGTAACAAATCATTTTTAGTAAACAACATTAAAAAATAAAACTATGGCAGATTTAAAAGCATTTGCAGAACAACTGGTTAACTTAACGGTTAAAGAAGTCAACGAATTGGCTCAAATCCTGAAGGATGAATACGGCATTGAACCCGCAGCAGCAGCAGTGGCAGTAGCAGCTGGTCCCGCAGCTGCCGGTCCCGCAGCAGAAGAGAAGACGGAATTCAACGTTATCCTCAAAGCCGCTGGCGCCCAGAAACTTCAGGTTGTGAAATTAGTGAAGGAACTCACCAACCTCGGCCTCAAAGAAGCCAAGGAACTGGTTGACGGTGCTCCTAAGGCCGTGAAAGAAGGCATCAGCAAAGACGAAGCTGAATCCTTGAAGAAAGCCCTCGAGGAAGTCGGCGCTGAGGTTGAACTCAACTAATTTCCTGATACACTTAACAAGAGTACAACACTTTCGCTGCGGCGAAAGTATTGTACTTCTTGTTGTATTTAATACCCGCTGATTGGTATTCCCCTTGAAATCAGTATTTAACTATAAATATAATCGAACAGTCTTGGCAACTAACAACAATAAAAGAATAAGTTTTGCATCGACAAGACCGGTTGAATTTCCGGATTTCCTCGACATTCAACTGAAATCATTCAAAGAGTTTTTCCAAATTGACACGGATGCCGAATGCCGGCAGAACGAAGGCCTTTACCGTGCCTTTGCCGAAAACTTTCCCATTACAGATGCAAGAAACAGTTTCGTCCTTGAATTTCTTGATTATTACATCGATGCACCTCGATATAACATGGACGAATGCCTTGAAAGAGGCCTGACATACAGTGTTCCCCTCAAAGCAAAACTCAAGCTCTCCTGCAACGATACAGAGCATGAGGATTTCGAGACGGTCATCCAGGATATTTACCTCGGCATGATTCCGTATATGACACCCAGCGGCACTTTCATCATCAATGGCGCTGAACGCGTTGTCGTGTCACAGCTCCACCGCTCCCCGGGTGTCTTCTTCGGCTTCTCGTACCACACCAACGGAACACCGCTTTATTCCGCCCGAATCATCCCGTTCAAAGGTTCGTGGATGGAATTTACGACCGATATAAACAATGTGATGTATGCCTATATCGACCGTAAGAAAAAACTGCCTGTCACTACGCTGCTGCGCGCCATCGGATATGAGACCGATAAGGATATTCTCAATATTTTCGATATCGCCCACGAGGTGAAGGCCACTAAAGCCAATCTTAAAAAATATTTAGGCGAAAAATTCGCTGCCGCTGTCACAAAGACGTGGTATGAGGATTTTGTCGATGACGAGACCGGCGAGGTCGTCAATATCGAACGTACCGAGGTGATCATTGACCGCGAAACGGTGTTCGAGAAACAGCATATCCAGATGATTACCGACGCGAACATCAAGACGGTGCTGTTTCATAAGACCGACGAACGCAACACCGACTATTCCGTCATCTTCAATACGCTGCAAAAGGATCCGACAAACTCTGGCAAGCAGGCTATCGACTATATCTACCTGCAGTTAAAGAGCACTACGGCCCCCGATGAGGAAACGGCTCGCGCTACGCTCGACAAGCTTTTCTTCTCCGAGAAACGTTACGACCTCGGTGAAGTTGGCCGCTACCGCATCAACAAGAAATTGAATCTCGATGTCCCGATGGAAACGGGCGTGCTCACCAACCAGGATATCATCTCCATTATCCGCTATCTGATTGAACTGATCAACAACAAGACGGATGTCGATGATATCGACCATTTGAGCAACCGCCGCGTCCGTACTGTCGGCGAACAATTATACAACCAGTTCAGCTTAGGTTTGAACCGTATGGCACGCACCATCCGCGAAAAGATGAATGTACGCGACCACGAGTTATTCTCCCCGGTAGATCTGATCAATGCCAAGACGCTCTCTTCCGTGGTGAACTCGTTCTTCGGTACCAACCAGCTTTCGCAGTTCATGGACCAGACAAACCCGCTGTCGGAGATTACGCACAAACGCCGTATCTCTGCCCTCGGTCCCGGAGGCCTCTCGCGCGAGCGCGCCGGCTTTGAGGTCCGCGACGTACACTATACGCACTACGGTCGTCTTTGTACCATCGAGACCCCTGAAGGCCCGAACATCGGACTTATCTCATCTCTCTGTGTCTTTGCCAAGATTAACCACCTGGGCTTTATCGAAACCCCGTACCGCCGTGTCGTGAACGGCAAGGTGATGTTTGACGAAGACCCGATTTTCTTGACCGCCGAAGAGGAGGACAACAAGCGCATCGCTCAGGCCAACACCCCGATGGATGCCGACGGTTTGCTGGGCGAGAAGGTCAAAGCCCGCCGCCTCGCCGACTACCCGATTTTGCCGCGTGAGGAAATCGACCTTATCGACATCGCACCTAACCAGATTGCCTCTATCGCTGCGTCTCTGATTCCGTTCCTTGAGAACGATGATGCAAACCGCGCCTTGATGGGGTCAAACATGATGCGTCAAGCTGTGCCCCTGCTCAGACCGGAAGCCCCGATTGTCGGCACCGGCCTCGAACACAAGGTGGCTGTTGACTCCCGCGCCGTGCTCCTTGCTGAAGGCATCGGCGTGGTGAAGAGCGTGGACGCAACCCACATTGAAATTGAATACGAACGCACAGAACAGGAAGAACTTGTAAGTTTTGAACCCGCAGTGAAGAACTACCAGCTGCTTAAGTTCCGCAGAACGAACCAGAATTCCTGTATCAATATGCGCCCCATTGTGGTAAAAGGCCAGAAAGTGCAGAAAGGCGATGTCTTGACCGAAGGCTATGCTACTGAAAACGGCGAGCTTGCCCTTGGCCAGAACCTGATGGTTGCTTTCATGCCCTGGAAAGGCTATAACTTTGAGGATGCTGTCGTGATTTCTGAAAAGGCTGTCACCGAAGACCTCTATACCTCTATCCACATAGAATCATTTACCCTTGAGGTGCGCGACACCAAACGCGGCATTGAGGAACTCACCAACGATATCCCCAATGTCTCCAGCGAGGCTACCGCCGACCTTACCGCCGACGGCCTTATCCGTGTAGGCGCCGAGGTGAAAGAGGGCGACATCCTCATCGGCAAGATTACGCCTAAAGGCGAGTCTTATCCTACCCCGGAGGAGAAACTGCTCCGCGCCATCTTCGGCGACAAGGCAGGCGACGTCAAAGACGCTTCCCTCAAAGCACCCCCATCCATGAAAGGTGTCGTCATTGGAGCCAAATCGCTGTCGCGCCTTATCAAAGACCGTAAGTCGAAAGCCAAAGACAAGGACATCATCAACGAGATTGAAGAGCGTTACAAGGAAGAGACCGACCGCCTGCACGATGTGGCTGTGGCTAAGTTGTACAAGATTCTGGAAGGCAAGATTTCGCATAATATCCACGACAATGCCAAGAACGTGATTATCCCGAAAGGAACGAAATTCTCCCAGAAACTGCTCAATACGGTTGACTTCACTTCAGTTGCCATCTCAAAATGGACGAACGATGCCAAGGTCAATGTGCTCGTTTCAGAGATTATCCGCAATTATCTGGTGTGTGTGAGAGACATCAACGCACGCAAGACGAGGGAGATTTTTGACGCCACCATCGGCACCGAGTTGCCTACAGGCATTGTACAAATGGCTAAGGTTTATATTGCCAACAAACGTAAACTCCACATCGGCGACAAGATGGCAGGCCGCCACGGCAACAAGGGTTGTGTGGCCAAGATTGTCCGCAAAGAAGACCTTCCGTTCCTGGCCGACGGCCGACCGGTTGACGTGGTGCTGAACCCGCTGGGTGTGCCTTCACGTATGAACCTCGGACAGATTTACGAGACGGTGTTAGGTTGGGCCGGACGCAAACTGGGTGTGAAATATGCAACCCCCATTTTCGATGGAGCTTCGCTTGACCAGATCAATGCCTTGATGAAAGAGGCAGGTCTCCCCGAAAACGGAAGCACGCAGCTGTACGACGGCGAAACGGGCGAACCGTTCCACCAAAAAGCCACTGTCGGCTACATCTACTACTTGAAACTCCACCATATGGTTGACGACAAGATGCACGCCCGTTCTATCGGCCCCTACTCCTTGATCACGCAACAGCCCCTCGGCGGTAAAGCCCAGTTCGGCGGTCAGCGTTTCGGTGAAATGGAGGTCTGGGCTATCGAAGCTTACGGCGCATCCAATGTCTTGCAGGAAATCCTTACGGTGAAGTCGGACGATGTAGTAGGACGTGCCAAGACTTACGAGGCCATTGTGAAGGGCGACAACATGCCGAATGTCGGCATCCCAGAATCCTTCAACGTGCTGGTGAACGAACTCCGCGGACTCGGTTTGGACATTAAATATGAATAAGAATACAATAAAATATAAATTGTAAATCATGGCTCTTAAAAAAGACAGCAATACCAGAAAGGAATTCCATAAAATCACCATCAGCCTGGCTTCTCCGGAGACGATTCTGGAGCAGTCATACGGCGAGGTCTTGAAGCCTGAAACAATCAACTACAGGACTTACAAGCCGGAACGTGATGGTCTTTTTTGCGAGAAAATATTCGGGCCTACCAAGGATTGGGAATGTCACTGCGGCAAATACAAGAGAATACGTTACAAAGGCGTGATTTGCGACCGCTGCGGTGTGGAAGTCACGGAAAGAAAGGTGCGCCGCGAAAGAATGGGACATATCCAGTTGGTGGTTCCTGTTGCCCATATCTGGTTTTTCAAATCGCTTCCTAACAAGATCGGAGCGCTGCTTGGCTTGTCTTCCAAGGAGATTGACGCTGTGGTCTATTATGAGAAGTATGTCGTGATACAACCCGGTGCCGCCGAGAGCGAGACCGTGCAGAAGAAAACGCTGCTTACAGAAGAAGAATATTACGAAATTGTGGAGAAACTGCCCGACAACAGACTGCTTGAAGACAGCGACCCCAACAAGTTCATCGCCAAGATGGGTGCAGAAGGCCTTTATGACCTGCTTTGCAATGTTGACTTGGATGCCGAATCTTACGAACTTAGAGACAAAGCCAACAACGAGACCTCCCAGCAGCGCAAGAAAGACTTGCTCAAACGTCTGCATGTGTTTGAGGCTTTCCGCGACAGCCGCAAGCGCGCCGAGAACAGACCAGAGTGGATGATCATGAAGATTATCCCGGTCATCCCGCCCGAAATCCGTCCTCTCGTGCCGCTCGATGGCGGACGTTTTGCCACGTCTGACCTTAACGACCTTTACAGAAGGGTCATCATCCGTAACAACCGTCTGAAAAGACTTATAGAAATCAAGGCTCCTGATGTCATCATGCGCAACGAGAAGCGTATGCTTCAGGAAGCCGTTGATTCTTTGTTTGATAACTCCAAGAAATCAAGTGCGGTGAAGTCTGACTCTAACCGCGCCCTCAAATCATTGTCTGACAGTTTGAAAGGCAAACAGGGACGTTTCCGTCAGAACCTGCTCGGCAAACGTGTGGACTACTCCGGCCGTTCTGTCATCGTAGTCGGTCCGGACCTTCACCTCAACGAGTGCGGTCTGCCTAAGGATATGGCCGCTGAGTTGTTCAAACCGTTCATCATCCGTAAGATCCTCGAAAGAGAAATCGTCAAGACGGTGAAGTCAGCCAAGAAGATTGTCGATCGAAAAGACCCCGTTGTTTGGGAGATTCTGGAGAACATCCTGAAAGGGCATCCCGTGCTGCTCAACCGTGCTCCTACACTGCACCGACTTGGCATTCAAGCATTCCAGCCGCGTCTGGTTGAGGGCAAGGCAATTCGTCTGCACCCGCTCTGCTGTACGGCTTTCAATGCCGACTTTGACGGCGACCAGATGGCTGTACACGTCCCCCTCGGCAATGCAGCCATTTTGGAGGCGCAGATGCTGATGATGGCATCACACAACATCCTGAACCCCGCTAACGGCGCGCCCGTCACGGTGCCTTCTCAGGATATGGTGCTCGGACTTTACTACATCACCAAAGAACTCGCTTCAACCCCTGACCACAAGGTACAGGGCGAGGGCAGCATTTTCTACGGCCCCGAAGAGGTGATGATTGCCTATAACGAGAAAAAAGTCCATCTCAACGCCAAAATCAAATGCCGCGTCGATGTTGATGGCAAAGGCACAGTCAAAATCATTGACACTACCGTCGGCCGTATCATGTTCAACCAGGTGGTTCCTGAAGAATACGGTTACATCAATATGCTGCTTACCAAGAAAGCCCTTCGCGACATCATCGGCGATGTGCTGGTCAAGTGTGGCAATAAGGTTTGTACCCAGTTCCTTGACGACATTATGGGACTCGGATACCGTATGGCTTTCGAGGGCGGTCTGTCATTCAACTTGGGCGACGTGATTATCCCAAAGGAGAAACCGCAACTTATTTCTGAAGCCAATGCACAGATTGATGAAATCACCATGAACTATAACATGGGTTTCATTACCAATACTGAACGTTACAACCAGGTCATCGACGTATGGTCGCAGTGCAACGCCCGTCTTTCCAAGATTCTTATGAAAGAAATTGAAGAAGACAGGCAGGGTTTCAATCCTGTACATATGATGCGTGACTCCGGAGCTCGTGGTTCTGCTGAACAGATCCGTCAGTTGTCTGGTATGCGTGGCTTGATGGCAAAGCCGAGCAAGGCAGGTTCATCCGGCGGCGAAATCATCGAGAATCCTATTCTTTCCAACTTCAAGGAGGGACTTTCGGTGCAAGAGTACTTCATCTCTACCCACGGTGCCCGTAAAGGTTTGGCTGATACCGCTCTTAAGACGGCAGATGCCGGTTACCTTACCCGACGACTCGTCGATGTTTCTCATGACGTTATCATCACCGAGGAGGACTGCGGCACGTTGCGCGGCATGACGGTGAGTGCGCTCAAGAAGAACGAAGAGGTGGTAGAAACGCTTTATGACCGTCTGTTAGGACGTGTCACCCTTCACGATGTATATCATCCCCAGACAGGCGAGTTGATTATCAAGGCTGGCGAGCAGTTGACAGAAGAATATTGCCGCATCATTGAAGATTCTCCTATCGAGGAGGTCGAAATCCGCTCGGTGCCTACTTGCGAGTCAAAGCACGGCATTTGCCAGAAGTGCTATGGCCGAAATCTGGCCACCAGCAAAATGGTTCAGATTGGCGAGGCTGTCGGAGTGATTGCCGCACAGTCTATCGGCGAGCCTGGTACGCAGCTTACCCTCCGTACTTTCCACGTGGGTGGTGTGGCCGGCAACGTGGCCGCCAACTCTTCCATCAAGGCTGCATACGACGGTATCCTTACTATTGATGAGCTCCGCGCCCTGGAAAAAACAGATGCTTTAGGAAAGTCTTACTATAAGGTGATCGGACGTACGGCTGAGATCAAGATCATCGATGTCAAGACCGGCATTGCTTTGTCGGCCGCCAACGTGCCTTACGGCTCTAACCTCTACTTCAAACAGGGCGACACCATCAAGAAAGGCGACCTGATTGCCGATTGGGATCCTTTCAACGCTGTCATCCTTTCTGACGTTGCCGGTAAGGTTGTCTTCAACGATATCATTGAGGGCATCACCTATCGTGTTGAAACCGACGAGCAGACGAACATCCACGACAAGGTCATCATCGAGAGCAGACTCAAGACCAAAAACCCGAGCATCTCTGTCGTCAACAAGTACGGCGAGATTATGAAGACATTTGACGTGCCTGTAGGTGCCCGTTTGGCTGTGGAAGAGGGTCAGGATATTGACTCCGGTGAGATTTTGGTCAAGATTCTCCGTTCATTCGGCAAGTCTGGCGATATTACCGGCGGTCTGCCACGCGTCACCGAGCTGTTTGAGGC
>CAVIPZ010000065.1:0-9654 GCA_963644715.1 bacterium
CTTTGGTGAGATTGTCCAGTGTCGTCTCCAAAGATTTCAGTTCACCCTCATTCTTGCTCTGATTTTGCAAGAGTTTCTTTTGCTTTTCTGTATGCTCATTGAGGTTTTGTTGTTTCTTATCAATAAGCTTTTTCATATCGCAGATTACGGGCTGAACGTTTTCCGCTATATGATACGGATGTTCATTGGCACCGCAGAGCGGACAGGGTTTCCCCTCTTCAAGACACCGGCGTTGCAACAGCCAATCCTCGCTCGTCGTCAGCGTATAGTTTTTATTGAGTGTGTCGAGTTCGGCTTTCATCGCGTCAAGGTCAATCGTTTTCAGCTGTCCGTTTATTTCTTCATTGCGGTCTTTCAACTGCTTTTGTTTCTCTTCGTTTTCTCTCTTTTGTCCCTGTTTTGTCTTGAGTTCTGTCTGTATGCGAATAGCGTTTGTCAAGTCGCTGCTCTTTTTCTCTTTCGCGCTCTTGTCATCCTGCAATTTGGCAATGTCTTTGCCGGCCAACTTCTGGTTCTCTGCCTCAAAAATGGCCGTGGCTTCTTCCATTTTCTCTTGCAGACTTTGGCTATCTGCATTGATTTTCGCCAACAGCGTTTGAAGTGCGTTTGTGGCTTCCGTCAATTCTTTTTGTGCCTTTTGGATGTTTTCCTCATTCTTTGCAACCAAATCTTGAGCCTGTTTCAGTGCTTTTTCGGCATCTTTTTGGGCATCCTCCTTTTCCGCTTTTTTCTTGAGGGTCTCAATCAATTCCGTTTTTATTGTCCGCGCCTCGTTGATTTGAGGCTTCTGCCTCTCCAGTTTGCTGGAAGCATCCGTGGCCTGCGTCTGTAGCGTTGCAAGATTCTTCTGCTCACATTCTATCGTCTGCCTGCTCTTTTCAGCCTCCATTGCCAGATTATTCAGCGTTTCCTCATACTTGGCAATGTTATTTTCACAGGTTTTGATGTCCTTGTACAGAGTAACGGCCTCAAGCGTTGAGTCGTGCAGTTTGAGTCGGTCAATTTTGGGTTTCATTTCATCCACACGTTTCTTCGCTTCGTCAAACGAACGCTGGTATTGGGCAATATCCGCCATAAATTTTTCTTCTGCGGCATACCAGTTAAGCGCTTCGTTCACTTTTGCCAGTTCCTCCTTCGCGCTCTTTTCCGCCTCTTCTAATTTGGCAATATGCTCGTTAAGTTCGGCAAGTTTATCCTCAGGCATCACATCGTTTTCGTAAGCCTTGAATTTTGCTGCCATTTCCTGATAATCCTTTGCAACCTCGTCTTTTTTCTGTTTAATCCTGTCAGCAATATCTTTGTATAAATCTTCGCATCCCACAAGTTTTTCAAGAAGTTTAGCCCTGTCCTCTTCTTTTGCCGTGAGGAAGTTGGCAAAAGAGCCTTGGGCAATGAGCACGGTGCGCAGGAACTGGTCATAGTCGAGCCCGACAATCGTTGGCAATTCACCCCACTTGGCTTCTTCCTCAACGGGGACACCGCCTTTTGTGCCAATCTTGAAGAGGTTAGTGATGACATCGCCGTAGTTTTTCGTCTTTTTCTCCACATGCCATTCTGCCCTATACACATTGCCGTTGTTGGCCCGGAAAGTGAGTTTACTGTAACCCGTTTTCTTGCCGCGGGTAAGAATATTGCGTGCATCGGTAGGCGCAAGACGGTTTTTCTCGCCCTCTTGCGGCTCACCGAATATTTTAATGTTCTGATTTCGCTCGTTTTTTATTTTCGGGTAGCGTGGTGCACGGTTGTAGAGTGCCAGACAGATGGCATCGAGGATGGTTGACTTGCCGCTTCCTGTATGGCCAACAATGCTGAAGATGGTGCTGTTGCCCAACGCTCCTTCTTCAAAGTTGATGGTTTCGCCCTCTTCGCGGTCAAGCGAGGCAAGATTTAACATTTCTAATTTAATGAATTTCATACGCTGCTATTCGTTTTCTTTAGTTATTGATTCCAAAAGTTCTCTGAGCATTTGCTCTTGATGCTCGTTCATCTCTTTGTTGTTCATTATAAGGAAGGATTCCTTGAGGGTGTCGAGAGGGTCGCGGTTCAGGATGTCGTCCACGCTTTGTATCGCTTGGTGGTCTGCAATGGTGGTCAAGTCGAGGTTGGGTATAATCTTGTGTATTCCACAAAGCACGGCATTCTTCGTCCCGACAAGGTTCTCCAGCTCCTTGATTTCATCATTGCTCACCTTTTCCAATTTCACCTTGATGGCAACATAAACGGAATTGTCGTCCAGTTTGCCGTCTTTCCGGTTTTCAAGCTTTTCGTCAATGAGTTTCGAGAGTTTTTTGAACGTAAGTTCTTCGTCATTCTCGGGCAATATGCACAGTTTGTGTTGCGGTGCATATTCGAGGAAATCGACTGTGGGGCGACTGTCGGCATTGAGTGTCAGCAGGTCGATGCCGTGTTTGTAGTCCACCTCGGCGAACGACATCGGCAGCACGCTTCCCGTATAGCGCGCCCAGTTGGTGTTCCAGATGTGCTGGCGTTTGTGGATGTGTCCGCAGGTCATATAGTCGGGAAAGACGTTCCATCCCTCCAAGTTCACCTCTTCCTGTCCGCCGATGACGATCCGCTCGCTGGCGTCCTTTTTAGCGATGTCGGCACCCTTGACATACATGTGTGCCATCATCACGAGTTGGGCATTAGGATACTTCTCCCTTGCTTTTGCGGTCAGGGTACTGAGAAGTTCATTTGCACCTTGATTGTAGTCGGCATTCTGCAGCACATCAATTCGCAAATACGGGACTGCCAGCACCACGGCTTTTGTGCCGTCCTGTCCCGTTACGGGAATCATCAAATCGTCGTAGTTAATCACCCAATTACCGCCATCTTCCGTCTGTGCCCATTCACGGTGAACGTTGCCGCGCACTTCCACATTATGACGAGAGAGCAGCGTACGCGGGGCTTCGAGCCTGCTGGCAGAATCGTGGTTGCCTGCCGTGATGATGATGCGCAGGTCGGGAAACTTCTGCGTAACATCGCCCAAGAAATTATAGTACGTCTTCTGTGCTTCCGCCGAGGGGTTGCTGTTGTCAAAAACGTCGCCCGCCACCAGCAATGCGTCAGGGCGGTACGCCTCCAACTGGGCTAGCAGCCAATTGAAAAAATGCTCATGTTCGGGCAAACGGTCGGTTCCGTGGAACTTGTGACCGATGTGCCAATCGCTCGTCATAAAAAACTTCATAGATGTTTTGTTTAAATGTGCCACAAAAATACAGTTTTATCGGAAGCAATGCTTCCTTATTTATAACAAAAAAACTTTTCATTGTCTGTTTTTGTGGATGCCCTGCGAATATAAAACGAATAATTTCGGGTTGAGCAATTTGCAGCGTATGATTGTTGCTTTGAACGACGGTGATCTGCAGAACGAGATTGACGAGAACTTCACAAAAAATGTGGTCACCCCTGCTGTTTGATCAGCTGACCGCAGGCGGCGGCAATGTCTTGACCGCGGCTTTGGCGAACATTGACTACCATATTACAGTCTTCCAAGTACTTGATAAAAGCCTCGCGCCGGTTAGGATAGGAGCGGTGATAGGGGCTTCCCGCTGTTTCATTGTATTCTATGATGTTGATTTTCACAGGAAAAGGACGGCAGAATCGGGCGAGCCTTTCGGCGGCTTGCGGGGTATCGTTCACCTCTGAAAGCAGCAGATATTCAATCGTGATGCGCGTGCCGGTTTTCTTGTGAAACAATGACAGCGCGGCCTGCAAATCATGAAGGCTGTTGGTTTTGGTTACCGGCATAAGTTTTTCACGAACAGTTGGTTCTGCGCTATGCAACGAAACGGCCATTCCGGCGGAGAAGCCCGTTTCGGCCAAAGCCCGTATGCCGTTCACGATTCCGGCAGTGGAGAGCGTGATGCGCGTAGGCGAAAGCCTGATGCCGTTCTGGTCTGTCAGAATTTTCAGAGCCGAGGACACATTGTCGAGGTTCAAGAGCGGCTCGCCCATGCCCATGAACACAATATTCGTAATGCCTCTGCCGTAAAGGTCAGCGGCACGACGGTTCATCAGAAAAAACTCGTCTATTATTTCGCTATAGTGCAAATTGCGCACAAAACCCATTTTGCCAGTAGCGCAAAATGCGCATCCGAGCGGGCAGCCTACTTGCGACGAGATGCATGCCGTCACCCTGTTGCCTGTGGGGATTAGCACCCCCTCGATGCGTTTCCCGTCGTGCAGGCGGAAGATGAATTTGGCCGTCTTGTCTTTGCTGTGTATCTCATGCTCAATCTCGGCGTGTAAAAATGTAAACTGGGCCGAAAGCTTTTCGCGGAAAGCGGCAGAAAGGTCTGTCATCTCGTTGAAACTGGCTGCACCCTTCACCCACAGCCATGTGCGGATCTGCTTGGCACGGAACTTCTTCTCGCCAGCAGCCAAGACAAACGCTTCGATTTGGGAGAACGGGATTTGTCGGATGTCGTCCATGAATAATATAAAAGGTAGGGCGGCTGTAGCAGCCCTACCTGATTGGCTGTTCTTTAACTATTTATTTCACAAGATTATAAGTATCCATTGCCATCACCAATTCTTCATTGGTAGTGACGGAAACCAATTTTACCGTAGAATCCGGGGTAGAGATAATGCCGTCTTCACCGGCGTATTTCTGGTTTGCTTCTGGATCGAGTTTGGCTCCGAGAAATTCGAGTCCGTTGCAGATAGCCTCGCGCTGGAACCAAGCGTTCTCGCCGATGCCGCCAGTGAACAGGATGACATCAACACCGCCCATAGCGGCTGCGTATGCACCGATGTATTTCTTTACGCGGTAAGCAAACATGTTGAAAGCGTATGTGGCACGTTCATCGCCGGCATCACGCCCGGCACGTATGTCGCGCATGTCAACACTCTTGCCCGAGATGCCAAGCAGTCCAGACTTTTTGTTTATCAACGTGTTGAGCCCTTTAGTATCCAACTTCTCCGAATCCATGATATAGATCAGCGCGCCGGCATCAATGTCGCCGCAGCGTGTACCCATCATCAGTCCCTCTACAGGGGTGAAGCCCATAGAGTTGTCGATAGACTTGCCGTCCTTGATGGCGCAGATAGAGGCGCCGTTGCCCAGGTGACAGCTGACAATCTTGCAATGCTCATAGTCATAGCCTGCGAGTTGTGCGGCTTTAGGGCCTACATACTTGTGGCTGGTGCCGTGGAAACCGTAGCGGCGGATTTTCTTTTCGGTATAGTACTCGTACGGAATAGCATACAAGAAAGCCTCGGGCGGCATCGTCTGGTGGAAAGAGGTGTCGAAGATGCCGACATGCTTGACATCTGGCAGCATTTTCTTCATCGCGTCGATGCCTACCAGAGAGGCGGGGTTGTGCAGCGGCGCCAACTCGCAGAGTTTCGCAATCTCTTCGCGCTCCTTGTCGCCAATAACCATGCTGCACTTGAAGTATTCGCCGCCGTGTGCGACACGGTGACCTACTGCATTGATTTCGTCCAACGACTTGATGACGCCGTGTTTCGGGTCTGTCAGTGCATCCAGCACCAATTGCACGCCGGCTTCGTGGTTAGCGATAGGCGTTTGCACATAATACTTGTCTTTTCCGCACGGCTTGTGTGTAAACTCTCCCATTTCCAGTCCTATGCGTTCAACAAGACCTTTGGCCAGCAGTTCGGGTTGCGGTTCCATCTCCAAAAGTTGGTATTTGATGGAAGAACTGCCGCAATTTAAAACTAAAATCTTCATCTTATCCTAATTTATTTAATAGTGTTTCTGTAGTTAAAACTGATTCCCTGTTTTTTAACGGGTGGCAAATATACAAATTAAATTGAAACTTCCTTATTGTTTTTTTTGTTTGTAAGACATGCCGTGGACATCTTTGCGGCAGTGGCTGCACACAAAGTTGCGTATGACTGCGGCACTGAGAATTTTTTCACATTCCTGAAGTGCAGAGGTTCGGCCTTTCAACTATTTTTATACCTTTGCACGCTTTTTCCGCAAGGATACATACATTACAACAACTTAATACGAAAAGACTATGGTAGAAAAGAAATTCATGACATGCGACGGCAACTGCGCCGCTGCGCATGTCGCCTACATGTTCAGCGAAGTGGCTGCCATTTACCCCATTACGCCCTCGTCTCCTATGGCTGAGTACATTGACGAATGGAGTGCTGGCGGCAGGAAAAACATCTTCGGCGAGACGGTCAAAGTCGTCGAGATGCAGTCAGAGGCCGGCGCCGCAGGTGCAGTGCACGGTTCTCTGCAGGCTGGTGCCCTGACTACCACCTATACGGCATCGCAAGGTCTCTTGCTGATGATTCCGAATATGTACAAAATTGCGGGCGAACTGCTCCCCGGCGTGTTCCACGTTTCCGCACGTGCATTGGCTGCACAGGCTCTTTCCATCTTTGGCGACCATGCCGATGTGATGAGCACGCGTCAGACGGGCTTTGCTATGCTCGCCACCGGTTCCGTACAAGAGATTATGGATCTCGCCCCGGTTGCCCATCTGGCCGCCATCGAGGGCCGAGTCCCGTTCCTCCACTTCTTCGACGGTTTCCGCACTTCTCATGAAATCCAAAAAGTGGAAGCCGCTGACCAGGACGAACTCGCCAAACTCATCGACTGGGATGCCCTCAAGGCATACCGTGAGCGTGCCCTCAACCCGGAACACCCTGTGACCCGCGGCACCGCACAGAACCCTGACATCTATTTCCAGACAAGAGAGGCTCAAAACAAGTTCTATGACGCCATCCCCGACATCGTAGCCAAATACATGAAAGAGATGAGCAGAATCACCGGCCGCGAATATGCTCCGTTTACCTATTACGGCGCAAAAGACGCTACCGACATCCTCGTCGCCATCGGCTCTATCAACGATGTCATCAAGACTGTCATCGACAAAGAAAACGCCACGGGCAAGAAACTCGGTCTCATCACCGTCCATCTGTACCGCCCGTTCTCCGTCAAATACCTGCGTGCCGTACTTCCGGAAACCGTAAAACGCATTTGTGTGCTTGACAGGACTAAAGAAATCGGCGCAAACGGCGAACCGCTCTACCTCGATGTGGTGGAAGCATTCAAAGATTGCCCGAAGAAACCCATGATCATCGGCGGACGCTACGGTCTCTCTTCCAAAGACACGACCCCGGCACATATCCTCTCTGTGTTCAACAACCTGGCTTCTGAAAACCCGATGAACCAGTTCACCGTTGGCATCGTTGACGATGTCACGCATCGCTCCCTGCCAGTACTTCCCGAGATTTCCATTCTCCCGAAAGGCACGTTCGAAGCCAAGTTCTACGGCCTTGGCGCTGACGGCACCGTGGGGGCTAACAAGAACTCCATCAAGATTATCGGCGACAACACCAACAAGTACAGCCAGGCTTACTTTGACTATGACTCCAAGAAATCTGGCGGCTACACCTGCTCTCACCTGCGCTTCGGCGACGAGCCTATTTTGGCTCCTTATCTGGTAGGAACGCCTGACTTCGTGGCCGTCCATGTGCCCTCTTACCTGAGCAAATACGACTGCTTGCGCGGTCTGAAAGACAACGGCACATTCCTCTACAACTCCCCGTGGGACGCTGAAGAGACGAAAAAACACCTTCCTGACTTTGTCAAGAAATATCTGGCTCTGCACCACATCACCATGTACACGATTGATGCCACCAAGATTGCCGCTGAAATCGGACTGGGCAACAGAACCAACACTATTCTCCAATCTGCTTTCTTCAAAATCTCCGGCGTTATACCTTACGACCTGGCTGTGGAACAGATGAAGAAATTCATCGTCAAGTCATACGGCAAGAAAGGCGAGGATGTGGTGAAAAAGAACTATGCTGCTGTTGACCGCGGCGGTGAGATCACTAAGATTGAAATCCCGGCCGAATGGGCAAACCTCAACTGCACGACGGATTTCGTTTTCGCTCACAACGACAACGACCCTGAGTTCATCAACAAAGTAATGCGTCCGATGGTGGCACAGTGCGGCAACGACCTGCCCGTCAGCGCATTCAAAGACATCATCGACGGCACGTTCCCGGCCGGCACCACAGCATACGAAAAGCGCGGTGTTGCCACTGTCGTTCCGGAGTGGAATCCTGCAAATTGTATCCAGTGCAACCAGTGCGCACTCATCTGCCCTCACGCTGCCATCCGCCCTGTGGTCATGACAGACGAGGAACTGAAGAATGCTCCCGCCTCGATGAAAGCCATCGACATGAAAGTCCCGAAAGAACTCGCCGGCATGCATTTCCGTATGCAGGTTTCCGCCCTCGACTGTACAGGTTGCGGCAACTGTGCCGACGTATGTCCTGCCAAGGAGAAAGCGCTCGTGATGAAACCGCTCGAGAGCCAACTGCACGAAGCTGAAAACTGGGAATACGGACAAAAGAAAGTCACCTACAAGGACAACCTCATCGACAAGTTCGCCTCTGTCAAGAACAGCCAGTTTGCACAGCCGCTGTTTGAGTTCTCCGGCGCTTGCGCAGGCTGCGGCGAGACTCCGTATATCAAATGTATCACACAATTGTTCGGCGAAAGAATGATCGTAGCCAACGCTACGGGTTGCTCTTCCATCTATGGCGGTTCTGCTCCCGCAACACCTTACTGCAAGAACTTCAGAAGCGGCAAGGGCGTGGCTTGGGCAAACAGCCTCTTTGAGGACAACGCCGAATTCGGTCTCGGCATGGCCACCGCTACCCGCCAGATGCGCGACCGCGTGGAACGCATCATGCGCGAAGCCATTGAAAAATGCAACTGCTGCTCTCAAGAACTCAAAGACCTCTTCCAGCAGTGGATTGACAACCGCGAGTGCGGCAAGACCACCCAAGAACTTGCAGAGAAGATCGTTCCGATGGCAGAAGCCTGCGGTTGCGACTATTGCAAGCAGATTGTGGACCTGAAAGACCATCTGGTCAAGAAGTCCCAATGGATTTTCGGCGGCGACGGCTGGGCTTACGACATCGGCTTCGGCGGCCTTGACCATGTGCTGGCTAGCGGCGAGGACGTGAACGTGCTCGTGCTCGACACGGAAGTCTATTCCAACACCGGCGGACAGTCCTCTAAAGCCACCCCAGCCGGCGCTGTGGCCAAATTCGCATCCTCCGGCAAAAAGGTGCGCAAGAAAGACCTCGGCATGATTGCCAAGAGCTACGGCTATGTGTATGTGGCTCAAGTGGCTATGGGCGCAAACCAGGCCCAGTATTTCAAAGCCATCAAAGAGGCTGAAGCCTACCATGGCCCTTCTTTGATCATCTGCTACGCTCCTTGTATCAACCACGGCATCAAGGTGGGTATGGGACGCACACAACACGAAGAGGCCAAGGCTGTGGAATGCGGCTACTGGCATCTCTGGCGCTTCAACCCCGAAGAGGAAGACGCCGGCAAGAACGGCTTCCACCTCGACAGCAAAGAACCCGACTGGAGCAAATTCCAGGATTTCATTATGGGCGAGGTGCGCTACAATTCTCTGCTCAAGACTTTCCCGGAAGAGGCCAAAGAACTCTTCGAGAAAACGCAGCAGTTTGCTCAAATCCGCTACGACGGATACAAGAAACTGAGCGAAGGAAAATAATCCTGTCGCCATTCTCTCAAAAAAGGTGCATCGCTTTGGTGCACCTTTTTTTGTTCTCAATGCGCACGCTTTGTCGCCCTTGCTTTTGGCAGCCATGAAAATTGATACCGCATATATATTATTG
>CAVIPZ010000066.1:0-9625 GCA_963644715.1 bacterium
GGTGTATTCAAAGGCGTTCAGTACGTCATGCAGGGAAATGGTGCTGTCTGCATCAGTTGCTTTGTCGTAGTATTCTTGCAGAATATTAATAACTTCATTTAAATCCTCTTTGTTGTCGAAACAAAGAATTCCATTGGCATCAGTTTGAATAGAGATGCTTTTCAGAACAGAGAGCATTTCTTGGATTTTTGGGTTTGCCAAAACTTCAGAACGTACAGATTTGATGTTTGAGAAAGTGGAAGTTTCCCCGCTCTCTTTTTTGCAGGAGACAACGGAAAACAACAAGGACATTATGATAATGCCCATCATTTTGATTGTTAAGCGTTTACTTTTCATATTCGACAAATTTAGAATGTGTAATGTTATAGGAGAATACAGTTCTTCTGAAAGAAAGTGCAAGGGCGCGTAATGAGTGATAATGAGAACAGGTAGTGTTATGAGTTGAAAACGCTGCAAATATAAAAAAATATCGTTGCATAGATTCAACTGGCAAAGTTCACGATTCCCTCGGTCGAGGTGCATATTGGGCGTGTTTTCCGCTGATTGGGACGTTTTTTCGTTAAATTGTAACAAGTCGGCTTGAAAAATGTATAATAGCGAGATTTTTTATACTTTTGCAACCTAATTTAAAAGAACAGAAATGGGGCTTTTTTCAGTATTTACAAAAGAAATCGCAATAGATTTAGGCACGGCAAACACGGTGATTCTGCAAAACAATCAAGTGGTTGTCGATGAACCTTCCATCATAGCCGTAGAAACAAAAAACAATGAGGTGAAAGCGGTGGGCAGGCAGGCCTTGATGATGCACGGAAAGACTCCGGAGGGAATCCGCACCATCCGCCCGCTGCGCGACGGCGTCATCGCCAATTTTCAGGCTACGGAGATAATGCTGCGCGAATTTATCAAGAAGACGAACAACAAGGGCTATTTCTTTGCACCCGCATTGAAGATGGTCATTTGTATCCCCTCCGGAATCACAGAGGTGGAAGAACGCGCCGTGCGAGAGTCGGCTGAACAGGCAGGCGCAAAGGATGTAAGGCTGATTCAAGAGCCTATGGCCGCCGCTATCGGCGTGGGTATCGATGTGTTGGCTCCGAGCGGAAATATGATTATCGACATCGGCGGCGGCACGGCCGAAATTGCCGTGATTTCCCTCGGCGGCATCCAGACTTTCAAGTCGGTGAAGGTGGCCGGAGACAAACTGAACAGCGATATTCAGGAGTATATGCGCAAAAAACACAATATCGCCATCGGTGAGTCAACTGCCGAAAAAATCAAGATTAATGTGGGCGCGGCTGTCGAAGATCTCGAAAATCCCCCCGCAGACTATGAGTTCAAAGGACGTAACTTGCTGACAGGACTCCCTACCGCCGTTAAGGTCAATTACCGGGAGGTGGCACAGGCTATCGATGCTTCTATCTGTTCCATAGAGTCTGCTATCATCCAGACTCTCGAGACGACGTTGCCAGAATTGTCTGCCGATATTTACGAGACCGGCATTTACCTGGCAGGAGGCGGTTCGCTGCTGCGCGGCTTGGATATGCGTATCGCCAAAAAGACGATGCTGAAGGTTCATGTTGCCGAAGACCCGCTTAAGGCCGTGGCCCGTGGAACCGCTATCTCTTTGAAGAACTTTGACAAATTCCCGTTCTTGATCAATAAATAATTGCTGTAGTATATGAAAAGAGTGACCGTGTTCCTGTGGGCTGCCCTCTGCTTGAGCCTGTATTTTAATCCCGTGTCAGCTCAAGAAGAACTGGTGGGGGCTAATTGCACTTCTATTTTAGTCGGAAACAAGGCCTCGACTGACGGATCGGTGATGACTTCCCATACCTGCGACGGCAAGTACCGCACTTGGGTGACGATAGAGCCCGCCGCCGACCATCCCGAAGGAACCATGCACAAGGTTTATAAGGGAACTATGCATACCAGTACCCCTAAAGGAATGGAGAATGTGACGCTGGCCGGCGAAATTCCCGAGGTGGCTCATACGTATGCCTATATGAACACGGCCTATCCCTGTATGAACGAGAAACAACTCGCCATCGGCGAAAGCACTTTTTCGGGCCCTGACACGCTGGTTAACGGCAACGGGCTGTTTCTGATTGAGGAACTGCAACGTGTAGCCTTGCAACGCTGCGACAATGCACGCGATGCCATTAAGCTTATCGGCAGCCTCGTTGAAAAATACGGCTATGCCGACGGCGGCGAGTGCTTGACGATTGCCGACAAGAAAGAGGCCTGGCAGATGGAGATATTGGGCGAAGGTCCCGACAAGGTCGGCGGAATGTGGGCGGCAAGACGCGTGCCCGACGATGAGGTTGCCCTTAGCTGCAATGTGCCGCGTATCGGGAAACTCGACCGTAAGGACAAGGAGAATTTCCTGTGTTCTGACAATATCGAGAAAGTGGCACGAAAATATGGCCTCTGGGATGGCAAAGGCGACTTTGTGTGGTATAAGGCTTTTAAGTCCAGCTATTCCGGCGGCAAGAATTTCAAGGAGCGCGAGTGGTATATTTTCAACGAACTCGCTCCGTCGCTGCACCTCTCCATCGATGCCGAGGAACTGCCTTTCTCGGTCAAACCCGAAAAGAAAGTGAGCGTGCAGGATGTTATGGAACTGTTCCGCGCCAATTATGAGGGCTCTCCCGAACTGGATCAGACCCAGAATCTGCTTTATACGAAGAAAAGAAAACTTGAATCTGGTGAGGTGACCATTGATACTGTTGTCTGCCCTAACGCCAATCCGTGGATGGACGGCAGTGAGCGGGCTATGTACAATATGCTGAAGCCGGGAACGGTGACGTTTTACCGCGGCGTGGCTATGTCGTGGTGTTCATATAGCACGATTATCCAATGCCGCGACTGGCTGCCCGATGAGGTGGGCGGTCTCTGCTGGTTCTCGCTCGAGAACCCCGGACAAAGTCCGCGTATCCCCGTTTTTGCCGGAGCGACCAGGATGCCGGACGGCTTTTCACGCTGCGGACATCACGGCTATGACGAGAACGCCGCATTGTGGCATTACCGTAAGGCAAACAAACTTGCACAGGTGAAATGGGGTTATACGAAAGACTATTTGCTGAAGAATGTGAAACGCTACGAAGACAAGGCTCTAAAGGAAATACCTGCCCTTGAGCAGGAGGCATCAACTATGCTGAAAGAGGGGAAAACAAAAGAGGTTCAGAACTTGCTGAACCAATATACGTCCGACTTTGCCGGCGCAACCCGTCAAACATGGACAGAGATGGAACATAAGTTTTGGGAAATGTTCTGGACGGGCTTCTGAAAAGACTATTTTTTCTCTACAGAGAACCCGAATTTGCCGATTATCTTGCCCAGTTCGTAATAGTGTCCATGTGAGTAGGCAACCAAATGGGCACGTTGCAACTCGAGCGCATCGGTTTGAGGATTGATAAGGCTCTCGTTCACATGCACGGCCACAATCTCCGCAATGAACATATCGTGCGACCCCAACGGCAATATTTGTTTTACCACACATTCAAGATTTACCGGCGACTCTCTGATTAAGGGCGCACTGATTTTAGTGCCTCGTATTGGCGTGAGCCCGGTTTCAAAAAACTTGTTGTGTTTTTTCCCGGATTTGACGCCGCACCAGTCGGCTATGGGAGTCAGCCGCTCGTTGGTAAGGTTGATGGCAAATTCTCCGTTCCGCTTGATGATGTCGTAAGAATGTCTTTCTGGCCGGACGGAGATATAACACATCGGCGGATCGGAACATATTGTTCCGGTCCACGCAATGGTTATAATAGTGTATTCATCTAAGGTTTGCCCGCAAGATACCATAACGGGCGGCGCAGGATTGAGCATATTTCCGCCACGCATCAGCCGCTTGCCTTGACTTTTCATAAAATATGCCAGGATATTATTTTGCGACAGTAAAGGCGTTCTTGTTCGGTATGATGAGCAGCGGCATCGGCGAAGTACTCAGGATCTGTCGCATATTACGCGAGGCCGTAAAGTCGGTTTCTTGCTCTTCTCTCATAACCACAATAAGGTTGGCATCCACTTCCTTGGCGCATTTGAGCACGGTGCTGCACACGTTGTTGTCTGTCACGTTGTATGCTTCCACCACGTTTCTCACGTTGGTGTCATCGCACATGTCAGCGGCATGGTGCAATTGAACGTTGATAATATGTCGCGTTTCCGCACTGTTGGGATAGTTGATGCCGAACAGGTAAATCTGGGCGGCAAAGAACTTGGCCAATTGAATGGCGTAACTCATCTTCTGCAAGGTCTCAAAGCTCAAGTCGATGGGCACGAAGATCTTGTGGAGGTCGCGGTTGATCTGGATATTCTCGCGCATAATCAGCACGGGGACATCCGCATTGTTGATGACGCGGAAAGCGTTGTTTCCGATGTAGCCCTCTTCGAATCCGGAAGCGCCGTGCGCACCCATTACGATGATAGACTTGGTCAGGTTGTTGGCATATTTGGTGAGTTCAAGGTGGACTTTGCCTTCAAGGATGACGCTGTTGACGTGGCTTTCGGGAGACTCTTGCTTGCATTGGGCCACCAGTTCTTCCATTTTGGCCTGAATGTGCTGCATATAGGTCATATCTTCGTTCATTTCGTTGGCGCTTTTCGCAGCCCCGGGGGTCTTGATCCAGACCAGGTGCAGCGTGGCCTTTGAACGGATAGCGATGGCAACGGCATGACGCAAGGCGGTCATGGAACTGTTTGAAAAGTCGATGCCGACTACGATGTTCTGCATAATTTCGGTATTTTAATGTTGTTTGAAAAATCGTTATTTGGTTTCGGAAGAATAGTTCGGGGCTTCGCTCGTGATGGTGATGTCGTGCGGATGGCTTTCGAGGACACCGGCGTTGGTGATGCGGCAGAAACGGGCTTTGTGGAGGTCTTCGATGTTGTGTGCGCCGCAGTATCCCATGCCGGAACGCAGTCCGCCTGCCATCTGGTAAATCACTTCGTAAAGGTCGCCTTTGTAGGGCACGCGTCCTACGATGCCTTCGGGCACCAGTTTCTTCACATCGTCCACATCGCTCTGCATATAGCGGTCTTTAGAACCGTGCTGCATAGCTTCAAGGGATCCCATACCTCTGTAAGTCTTGAATTTACGGCCGTTGAACAGAATGGTGGTTCCGGGCGATTCTTCCACGCCGGCCAGCAGTCCGCCTAACATGACTGAGTTTCCGCCGGCAGCCAAGGCTTTCACAATGTCTCCCGAATAGCGGATGCCGCCATCGGCGATGATGGGAATGTCATAATTTTCCAATGCTTTGTAAACATCGTAGATGGCGCTGAGTTGCGGCACGCCTACGCCAGCCACGACTCTTGTGGTGCAGATAGAGCCCGGCCCAATGCCCACCTTTACGGCATCGGCACCGCCGTCGGCCAGCATGACAGCCGCCTCGCCGGTAGCAATGTTGCCGACTACCACATCAACGCCCGAAAAATGCTCCTTGATGTCCTTGAGCACCTTCACGACGTTTTGGGAATGTCCGTGCGCGCAATCGAGCACCAGTGCATCTACACCGGCTTCAACTACGGCTTCAGCACGTTGCACGGCATCGTTGGTGATGCCTATGCCGGCAGCCACACGCAGCCGTCCTTGTGCATCTTTGCAAGCGAAAGGCTTGTCTTTAGCTTTCGTGATGTCCTTGTAGGTGATGAGCCCCAACAACGTGCCGTCTTCTGAAATCACTGGCAACTTCTCGATCTTGTATTGTTGCAGAATGTCGGCGGCCTGATTGAGGTCGGTGCTTCGCGATGTGGTGACCAGTTTCTCTTTTGTCATCACCTGCCCGATAGGTTTGTTGAAGTCTTTCTCAAAGCGGAGGTCGCGGTTGGTGACGATGCCGATAAGTTTGTTTTTGTCATCTACAACGGGAATGCCGCCAATCTTGTATTCTGCCATCATGCGCTTGGCGTCTCCAACGCTCTTCTCGGCCGTGATGACAACAGGGGCGTTGATCATCCCGTTCTCTGCTCTCTTCACGGAAGCCACCTGCTTGGCCTGCTCGGCAATGGTCATGTTCTTGTGAATGACCCCGATGCCGCCCTCACGCGCAATGGAAATGGCCATCTTTGCCTCTGTCACCGTGTCCATAGCGGCAGAAACAAAGGGCAAGTTGAGCGTAATGTTCCGTGAGAAACGGGTCTGCAAGCATACTTGTTTAGGCAAGACTTCCGAATAGGAAGGTATCAATAATACATCATCAAATGTGAGCCCATCTAATGAAATTCGATCTGTAATAAAAGACATAAACTATTATTTTTTTATTACGTGCAAAAATACAAAAATTGAGAAAAGACGGAAAGAAAAAATGTATTTTTGCGAAATCTTTGTGCAGTAACGCATTTTATTGACAATCATATATATACAATTATGAAGAGAATTATTCATACAGAAAAGGCCCCGGCTGCTATCGGACCGTACAGCCAGGCAGTGGAAGCAAACGGAATGTTGTTTGTCTCTGGACAAATCCCGGTGGATCCGGAAACGGGAATCATCCCCGAGGGCATTAAAGCACAGACAGAACAGGTGATGAAGAACCTTGCCGCTATTCTGCTCGAAGCCGGCTATTCTTTTGACGATGTGGTCAAAACGACATGCCTGTTGAGCGACATTGCAAACTTTGGCGCAATGAACGAGGTTTATGCACAATATTTCATTGTCAACCCTCCGGCACGCGCAGCCTTTGCAGTCCGCGACCTGCCCAAAGGCGTTATGGTGGAGATTGAAGCCATCGCTGTAAAATCCAAATAACACCTGTGAATTACCTCACAGTCAATGGCGTCACCAAGTCGGTAGGCGAAAAGGTACTCTTCCGGAACATTACATTCGGGCTGGAAAAAGGACAGAAAAGCGCGCTTGTTGCCCGTAACGGAACGGGAAAGAGCACGCTGCTTGATATCATCGCAGGGCGGAATGTCCCTGACGAGGGCGAGGTTGTTGTCCGCAAGGATATCGTGGTGTCGTATCTGCCCCAAACCGACAGTTTTGATGCGGAAGATACGGTGCTGAATGCCATCTTTGACGAGGATGTGCCTACCGTGCGCGCCGTGAAAATGTACGAGCAGTGTGTCCGTATGCACGAAAACGGACACGCCGGGCAATTGCCTGCCGGCAGTCTGGACGAGGCGGTGCTCGAAATGGACCGCCTCAATGCATGGGATTATGAGGCAAAAGCCAAGGAGATTTTGTCCCGCTTCGGTCTCAATGACGTTTTCAAGAGGGTGAAGGAACTCTCCGGAGGTCAACGCAAAAAGGTGGCACTTGCCAAAGCCCTGATTGCCAATACCGACCTGCTGATCCTTGACGAGCCTACCAACCACCTGGACGTGGAGATGATAGAGTGGCTCGAGGATTACCTCTCTGCGGCAAATGTCACAATCCTGATGGTAACCCACGACAGGGCCTTCCTCGACAAGGTGTGCAGCGACATCTTCGAACTCAGTAACGGGAACCTTTATCACTACAAGGGAAAGTACAGTTATTTTGTAGAGAAGAAAGCCGAACGGCTTGCCAACGAAGCGGCTGAACACGAAAGGCTGTGCAACCTCTACCGCCGCGAATTGGCCTGGGTGCATACCTCCCCACAAGCCAGAACTTCTAAGGCACGCGCCCGTATCAACGACTTTGAGAAACTTCAGGAACGAGTGAACCGGAAAGTGGAATCCGCTCCGGAACAGTTTAAAGTACAGTCTGAACGTATCGGTCACAAGATTTTGGAAATCAGCCACCTCGACTTTTCTTACCCAGGTCAGACCATTGTCAAGGATTTCTCTTACATTTTCAAAAAAGGCGAAAAATGCGGCATTGTCGGCAAGAACGGCACAGGCAAGAGTACGTTTCTGAAGATGATTATGGGCGAGGTGAAGCCCGACGGCGGCAAAATCACGCCCGGATTGACGATACAGTTCGGTTATTTTTCACAAAACGGGCTGACTTACAAAGGCAACAAGATTGTGCTCGATTTGGTGAAAGAACATGCCGAGGTGATAAGAATGGAGAACGGAAGGTATGTGAGCGCTTCGCAGTTCCTGAACCATTTCGGCTTCCCGTTCAGCCAGCAATATGCCTATTATGAGGATTTGAGCGGCGGCGAAAAACGGAAACTCCATCTGCTGATAACGCTGCTTAAGAACCCGAATTTCTTGATTTTAGATGAGCCTACCAACGATTTCGACATCGACACGCTGAACCTGCTGGAGGACTTCCTGACGAATTTCAGCGGCTGCATGATTGTCGTCTCCCACGACCGCTGGCTGATGAATAAACTGGTGGACCATATTTTCGTGTTCGAGGGCGACGGGGTGGTGAAAGATTATTACGGAAACTATACCGAATATCGGCAGGAAAAGGAAAAAGAGGAACGGATTCGCAAGCGTATCGAGAAAGAGAACAAGCCCGCCGTTGTGAAACCTGTCCGCGAACAGCCAAAGAACAAATTGACTTTCAAAGAGAAACGCGAACTGGAAACAATAGAGCAGGAGATGGCAGATCTTGAAACGGAAAAGTCGGATTTAGAACAGAAAATGAACATTGGCGAGGGGACGGCCGAAGCGTTTGCTCAGTGGGGGAAACGATATAATGAAATCAATATGATGCTGGAAGCCAAAACAGACCGTTGGCTCGAACTGTCGGAAAAAGAATCGTAACATATCATGGCATACCATTTTTTTTATGCTGCTGACCTGTCTTCTTCCATTGTGACTTTGGATGCGGAAGAGTCAACGCATTGCATCCGGACTATGCGGCACCGCATCGGCGACACCATCGTGCTAACCGACGGGAAGGGTTCTGCGGCAAAGGCTGTGATTGCCTCATCTTACCCGAAAGCCTGTGTGACACAGGTTGTTGATAGATTTTCAGATGCTGAAACCGGGAAGCAACGTTTGCATCTTGCCATAGCTCCAACCAAAAACGTAGATCGGATGGAATGGCTTGTCGAGAAAGCCATTGAGATCGGAGTTTATGCTATCACCTTTGTTTGCTGCGACCATTCCGAACGTACGCGGCTGAACTTGGACCGGATGCACCGCATTGCCGTGGCAGCGCTCAAGCAAAGCCAGACCTTATGGTTGCCGCCTGTGGAGATGACCAATTTCGACGAGTTTATGGAACGGTACGGCAGGAGTGAAGCCGACAAGTACATAGCCTGGTGCGACAATGACAACACCCGGCAATTTGCAGAAGAACGGTTTGTACACGAGGAAACGATAGTGTTGGTAGGCCCTGAGGGCGACTTCAGTCAGCGTGAGGTGGAAACGGCACGCCGTTTCGGCTATGCAGAAGTTAAACTCGGAAATCGCCGCTTGCGCACCGAAACGGCGGGTCTCTATGTCTGCATGGCGATGGCAATACACCCTTTTATGCGCAAGATAATTTTTTGAACATTTTGGATTGAAAAAAAATGTACTTTTGCCACCTTGAAATTAGTTTAATTGGAAAATTGTAAAATATATAAAAATAAGAATCAAAGTACTAAAAATTAAATGCTTATGAAAAACTTTTTGCTCTTAGTATCGTTTTTTGCGGCAATGTGTGTGGGAACCGCTTCCAATGTGGTGCCTGAAAAAAAAAAAAAAAAAGTGTCCAGAAATTTCATTGCTGAACGCTTGGGTACATGGGAAACACCGG
>CAVIPZ010000067.1:0-9603 GCA_963644715.1 bacterium
TTCCTAATTTATAATTCCTAATTATGTCTTACGTACTATTTTTCCTTTTCCGTTGTCTCGTGGCCTGACTCACTTTCACAGCATCACCTCTTCGTAGTCTTTTCGGAACCAAGTGAGTTGCCGTTTGGCATATCGGCGTGTGTGGGTCTTGATGTCCTCAACCGCTTGCTCAAGGGTGCATTTGCCCTCCATATAGGCAAACAACTCTTTGTAGCCCACCGTATTGAGCGCGTTCAGGGTGCGGTAGGGGTACAAGGCGCGAGCCTCGTCCAGAAGTCCCGCCTCCATCATCCGGTCAACGCGCTGCCCGATGCGCTCAAACAGCACCGGGCGCGGCCTGTTCAAATAGCGCTTCACGATGGTGAAACCGCGCTGCTGCACCGTCTGCCGCAAACACGACGAGTAGGGCTTCCCCTCTTGCAGGCTCACCTCCACCGCCCGTATCATCCGTTTGTGGTCATTGTGGTTCACGCGACCGTAAAAAACAGGGTCAAGCACCGACAATTGGGCGCGCAGCGCTTCAATGCCATTTTGCAAAAACAACTGGTTCACATACTGCCGTATTGCCAGGTCAGGGTCGGGCAATTCGTCAATGCCGCTGCATACAGCCTCGATGTACTGCGGACTGCCGCCCGTCATGATGACTACAGGATGCTGCAAAAAAAGCGTCTCCAACAGTTCAAGAGCCTGACGCTCGAACATAGAGACGTTGTAATAGTCGTGTATGGAAAGGTTTCCGATGAAATAGTGCGGCACGCGCGCCAGTTCTTCGGCTGAAGGGGCGGCGGTGCCTATTTTCATCTCCCGGTACATCTGCCGCGAGTCGGCCGACAGTATCGGCGCACCCAACTGCTCGGCCAGACTGATCGTATAGTCCGTTTTCCCGACCGCCGTGGGACCGGTAATCACCAAAAGCGTCTTTTCAGTATTCGCCGGGTGCAAAGTCATTCAGGTTCTCAAAATCCTCATCGTTGTAACCGCCGTCGCAGTAGTCGTCATCGTCATCTTCGATGTCATCCTCAAAATCGGGGTCTTCAGGATTCGGGAAATCCGAGGCCTTCAACTGCTCCGGAATCTCCATTGCCTTGTATGTGCAGCGCGGGAACAACGACGCGTCGTCTGTCTGCAACACTTTCTGTAGCTCGATGTAGAAAACCTTAGGGTTCATGAAGTCGTACTCGTACAGGATGTGCTGGTGCGGGTCGGTGATGAAGTTCTTGAGCACGGCGTCTTTCATGACAAACTTTGGCAGGTGGCTCTTCATGCTGAAAGAGTCCTCTTCGTCGTACTCCGGAGCCTCTACGTCCTCCTCCTCCGACGTGTCCATAAGCGTTATCTCTTTCTGCTTGTTCCACTTTGGATCGCAGATGGCAAACGACGCAAACTCATTGCCTTTCAACCCGATACATTCGTAAAGTATCTTGTGCAGAGACTCAAAGTTGTCGTTGGCGAGTATCTCAACATCTCGCACAAAGTCTTCCACTGCATCGTAATAAACACGGAACTTGTAGTAATACATAATGTTTGGTGTGTGTTTGCAATTAAAAATACTGTTCCGCTCTCCTACTCTTCAGGCGTTTCGGGTTCTTCCATATTGTGATAGACATTAGTGACGTCTTCGTCCTCATTGATCTTGTCGAGGAGCTTGTTCACCTCTGCACGCTGTTCGTCGTTGAGCGTTTTCAGTTCTTTAGGGATACGCTCAAAGCGGAAGCTCTTGATTTCGAACTTGTTGTCTTCCAAATATTTCTGAATTGCGCCAAATGACTGGAACTCGGCCATCACGACAACCTCCTCGTCGTCGGCATCCACTTCGGCGTCAAAGTCCATCATAGCCAGTTCAAACTCATCCATGTCGAGTTCCGGGGTGCGTGCCACCGTAAAGATGCTCTTGTGGTCAAACAGGAAGTCGAGCATGCCAGAGGTGCCCAGCGAGCCGCCGAGTTTGTTGAAATAGCTTCTGATGTTGGCGACAGTACGCTGGTTGTTGTCGGTTGCGGCCTCTATCATAATGGCGATGCCGTGAGGTCCGCGACCTTCGTAAACCATCTCTTTATAGTCAGAAGTGTCTTTCTCGAATGCGCGCTTGATGGCACGGTCCACATTGTCCTTCGGCATGTTCTCGTTCTTGGCCGTCTGTATCAGCAGGCGCAATTTTGAGTTCTGGTCAGGGTCGGGACCGCCGGCCTTTGCTGCCATCGTGATTTCCTTGCCAAGGCGGGTGAATGTGCGTGCCAAGTATGCGTTACGTTTGAAGATTCTTGCTTTGCGGTATTCAAATGCTCTTCCCATATAGTAGTTGTTATGCGTGTTAATTTATATAATTGTCGGTTTCGTTGCCGGACGTGTCCGGGACGCAAGCGAACGGCTTCCGCGCCATACGCTTGACGGCGGCAAAAGTACTAAAAAAAGATGTAGGGGAAACAAGGACAATCCGAAAAAAGAATACTTTTGCGCCATTTTGAGAAACAGCTTAAAAAACACGGAGATGTTCTACGTTAGCGACAAGATGACAACACCGCCGGCGGTTTTCGCGACCCCGCTGCAAGAAAAGGTTTACAAACTGTTTGAAGAACTGTCTGTTCCGTTTGAGCGGGTTGACACAGACCCGGGCATCACGATGGAGGACTGCCTCAACATCGACAAAAGGCTTGGCGGAAAAGTCGTGAAGTCCATATTCTTGTGCAACCGGCAGCAAACGCTTTTCTACCTGTACGTCACCAGCGGCGACAAGCCGTTTGTCACCAAAGACTTCGGCCATGCCTTAAGCATTCCGCGCGTGTCGTTCGCGCCGGCTGACAAACTGCTGGAGATTGCCGGCACAGAACACGGCGCCACCACGGTGCTGAGCGCGTGCCTTGAGTCTGCCCGCGACGTGACATTCGTTATGGACCGCGACATTACCGAAAACGAATGCTACTGCTGCTCTGACGGGACCGTCAACTGTTTCATCAAAATCAGGACAGCCGACCTGCTCGAACGCTTCCTGCCGGCGTGCGGACACGAACTGGTCGTCATTTAGGCGAAACGACCCGCTAACGCACTATCCTCTTCTCATTGTCGAGAACAAACGACTTCCAGCTGTTGAATTTGCGGCTGCTTCCGGTCTTGAGCGCGGGGCTGCACTGCAAATGATGGCACACTGCCGCGGCAAGCGCGTCGGTAGCATCCAGAAAATCCGGAAGGTCTTCAAGCGGATACATATGCCCGAGCATCGCCGCGACCTGCTCTTTGGCGGCATTGCCGTTGCCCGTAATCGACTGCTTTATCTTGCGCGGCTCATACTCAAACACCTCCATCCCGGCATGCAGGCATACAGCTATCACAATGCCTTGCGCCCGTCCCAACTTCAGCATCGATTGCACATTTTTTCCATAAAAAGGGGCTTCGATGGCCAATATGTCTGGTTGGTATTGCTCTATAAGGGCTGTAATCCGCTCAAAAATGTGCTTCAACTTCGCATAATGGTCGGGCAGGCCTTTCATCTGCACCACACCGATGTCCTCCACCTCCGACTTGTTGAGTTTGGTGCCGAGCACGGCATACCCCATCACGGCAGTGCCAGGGTCAATGCCGAGAATCTTGTGCGATATTTTCAATTCGTCGTTTCCCATCGTCATTTCTCAAAACTGAACAAATTAAGTCCGAAGTCGACAACGGCGTGGTAGCGCACCAGAAAATCGCTGCCCAGTATCATCTGAACGGGCTTGCGGCGCAGGCGTCTGTATGCCTCATTGATATAGGTGAAATCCACCAACGCCACATGCTCATAGTTGGGAAGTGAGAATCTGCCGATACGGAAATCGGGGACATTGGCGGTGAACACGGCAAAGTCATCGCCCCCGATGCCAGCCGTGATGCCGTCGTGCTTTTGGGGCTGCACGGAAGGCAGCGCCTGTTCCATAAAAGCCTTGTCGAGGCAACTGCGCGATGCGCCGGTATCGAGCACTATGCGTATAGGCTGCCCGCACGCCTTGCCCCGTATGAGCGCGTGGTAGTTGCCTTTTTCAAGTTGCATAAGCATGATTTTCGCCTTATAGACCATCGCCGCAGACCGATTTTCAATTTACAGCCAATGTTTCTTGACGAAAAACAGAACCAGCACCAAGACAATCACGGCACAGAAACCGGAGACAATCAGAAACGCATAGGGGGAGTCGGCCAGCGGCAGATGCACATTCATGCCGTACAGTCCGCTTATGAATGTCAACGGAAGCACAATAGTGGAAATGATGGTAAGCATCCGCATAATCTCGTTCGTCTTGTTCGTCTGCAACGAATCGAACGTGTTGGAAAGGCCCTCCACCAATTCGCCATAGTCGTCAATCATATCCCACATTTTCTGGTAAAAGTCGAGGATATTGCCCCAGTACTCCTCCATATCGTCGGCAAACCCTTTGATTTCGCCGGACTCGAACTTGTTGAAAAGCCTCAACTGCGGGCGGAACATGGTGTTTATCTGGATGATGTTCTTGCGGAAACGGGAAATCTGTTCGATGATCTTTTCCGATTTGCTGCTGAACAGTTCGCGGCTGATGTAATCGATTTCGGTGCCCATACGCTCCACCAGCAGAAACGTCTCTTTCATCATCCGGTAAAGGATATGGTAGAGCGTTGCGTCGCTGGTGCCGCTGATGTCGTCCTCGTCTTCAGGTTCTGGGTTGATTTTGCAATAGTTGAAAAGCTCTTGCACCACATAGTGAGAGTTGCCCACGGTAATCAGGTAGTCTTGTCCCCAGAAAATCTTCGTCTCTTCGGTTTTCACCAGGCGGGTACGCTTGTCCTGCATCGGAAAATGGAGCACCAGGAAATAATAGTCGTCGTATTCGTCGATTTTCGGGCGCTGCACGAAACTGGAACAGTCTTCAATGTCCAGAGGGTGAAAATGGAAGTTGTCTCTCAAGAAATCCAGATCCTCAACCGTGGGATTGGTGACATGATGCCACTTAAAGGTGCCGAAATCAATCGTGTCAACCATACTTATAACCTCCTTTCTACTACCGGATTAACAATTAAAAGACTACATTGCGCCATAGATTAACGAAGCGGTTGCAAAAATACAAAAAAGACGGAAAAACGCAAGGTCAGAATCCTTGCTCTTTCAGTGCCTCGGCCAACACCGTCGAGAAGAACTCGTTGTCTTTCTTGACATAGCGTTTCTTGGTAAAGATCTGGGCAAGGTTTGGCAATCCATTCTCCTCAAGCAACTTCTTAGTCTCTTCAGAGTTCTCTATTTCGCGGTAGGCTTCGTCGATGCGCTCGCGGTCATAGTCGCGGTAAACCTCGCGGTGTACCATCGTCTGCACGGGCAGTTTGCGGGTTAATGCGGGTTTATGTTTAGGGTAACCCATCGTGATGCAGGCTACGGGGATGACGTGTTTGGGGAGTTTCAGTATCCTCACAAAGTCCTTGACATTATAAGTGATGGTGCCGAGCCAGCAGAGACCGAGCCCGCATGCTTCGGCGGCCACGCAGGCGTTCTGTGCGGCGATGAGCGCGTCGGTGACAGCCCACTGGTAGCCTTGCAGGTTGCCGTAAGAGTCCGTTTCAGCATCGCGCAACTCGCAATAGCGGTCAAAGCGGTGCAAGTCGGCGCAGAAAGTCAGCATCAGCGGCGCCTTCGTTGCCATCGGCTGGTTGAAATGATACGGGGCAAGTTGCTGCTTCATCTCTTCGTCCACCGTCACAATGATGCTGAAAAGCTGCATGTTACCCATCGTCGATCCGCAGCAGGCGGCTTTGAGTATGCGGTCGAGCGTCTCTTTCTCCACCTTGCGGTCTTCATATTCGCGGACGCTCACATGGCTGTACAGCGTCTCTAATGTTTCTTTCATGTTCTGCATTGCGGTAGCTGGTTGTTTTATAATAATTTATGTATGCCGGGACAGTGCTTCGGACATTCCGGTCAAACGGCGGCAAAAATACAAAAAACGCACTTGATATTTTTGCTATCTTTGCTGCCGATTTTTAACAGGCTATAAAAGTCACATAGAAACGGAATTAACAAATCAAAACAATACATTTCTTAAAAACAATCTTTTATGAAAGACCTTAAAGAACAGCTGGAAAAACTCGGGATTTCCAATCCTGTAGAGATTTATCACAACCTGTCGTATGATGAACTGTACCTGCACGAAACCAACCCTGAACTGACGGGATACGAGAAAGCATACAAGACAAAATCGGGTGCGCTCTCTGTAGATACGGGCATCTTCACCGGACGTTCGCCCAAAGACAAATACATTGTAAAAGACGAGAACACTAAAGACAACGTATGGTGGGCAGAGCCCGGCAAGAAAGGCTCCGACAACAAGCCCATCGACCAGAAGACCTGGGAGCACCTCAAGGCCATCACACAGAAACAGCTTACGGGCAAGAAAGTGTATGTCATGGACGGCTATTGCGGCGCCAACGAGAACTCGCGCATGAAGGTCCGCTTCGTGTCGGAGGTGGCATGGCAGGCCCATTTCGTGAAAAACATGTTCATCCGTCCTACCGAAGAAGAACTGAAAGACTTTGAGCCAGACTTTGTCGTGCTGAACGCCGGCAAGACCACCAACCCAGACTGGAAAGAGATGGGGCTGCACAGCGAAGTGTATGTCGCCTTCAACCTCACCGAAAAGATGGCGCTCATCGGCGGCACCTGGTATGGCGGCGAGATGAAGAAAGGCATCTTCTCTGTCATGAACTATTTCTTGCCGCTGAAAGGCATGGCCGCCATGCACTGCTCGGCCAACCAAGGCAAAGACGGCGACACCGCCATATTCTTCGGGCTCTCGGGCACAGGCAAGACCACCTTATCGACCGACCCGAACCGCGCGCTCATCGGCGACGACGAGCACGGCTGGGACGACGACGGCATCTTCAACTTCGAGGGCGGCTGCTATGCCAAGTGCATCAACCTGAGCGAGGCCAAAGAGCCTGACATTTTCCACGCCATCAAGCGCGACGCCCTGCTGGAAAACCTCGTGGTGGATGCCGAAGGCAACATCGACTTCGACTCTGCCGCCAAGACTGAGAACACACGCGTCTCCTACCCCATCTACCACATCAACAACATCGTGAAGCCCGTTTCGCGCGGCACACACCCCAGCAAAATCATCTTCCTGTCGGCCGACGCTTTCGGCGTGCTTCCGCCTGTGGCCATCCTGAACCGCGAGCAGACCATGTATTATTACTTGAGCGGCTACACCGCCAAACTGGCCGGCACCGAGCGCGGAATCGTCACGCCGCAGCCCACATTCTCGTCGTGCTTCGGCGCAGCCTTCCTGCTGCTGCACCCCACGAAGTACGCGGAGGAACTGGCCCGCAAACTCGACCAGCACCACGCCACCGCCTATCTGGTGAACACGGGCTGGACCGGCGGCGGATACGGAGTCGGCGAACGCATCTCCCTGAAAGCCACCCGCGCCATCATTACTGCCATCCTCAACGGCGAACTGCTGAACTGCGAGACCGAAATCGTCAAACCTTTCAACCTCAGCATCCCCAAACATGTCACGGGCGTCGATGACAGCATCCTCAACCCCGAGAACAGCTGGAGCGACAAGAAAGCCTACGCAGAAAACGCCAAAACCCTCGCCGCATCCTTCATCTCGAACTTCGAGAACTTCAGCGACACCAAGCAGGGCAAAGAACTCATCCCATACGGACCGCAACTCTAATCGCACAATCATAACAGCCGGGCTTTCTTCACAATCGGGGGAAACCCGGCTTTTTTCTTTTCTATAAAACAAGACATCTGTCCTTTTTTCGTCATCTTTCAATCTTAATGAAAAGAGTATTTCTACAAAAGAACAAAGAAAAATCACTGTTGCGCTTTCATCCGTGGGTATTCTCCGGCGCGATAGGCAAAACGGAACACGGCATCAAAAACGGCGACATCGTAGAAGTATGCGACTCCTGCGGCAGTTTTTTGGCTTTAGGGCACTACCACAACAGTTCCATCGCCGTGCGCATCTTCAGTTTTGAGCCTTGCGTGCCTGACTACAACTTCTGGAAACAGAAAATGGAACGGGCATTGCGACTCCGCACCGCGCTTGGACTTGCCGGCAGCAAAGAGACCACAATGTTCAGACTCGTGAACGGCGAAGGCGACGGGCTTCCCGGCCTGGTCATCGACCTATACGGGGCAAACGCCGTGCTGCAGTTCCACTCCATCGGAATGTGCCGGCTTAAAGAGACTTTCATGCAAATCATACGGGACCTTTTTCCCGACATCCGCTCCATATACAGCAAAAGCAGCCTTACCCTTGCCGACAGCGGCGGCGAGAATCACGACGAGCTTCTGTACGGCACGCTCGAGCCGACAGTAGCCCTTGAAAACGGCATCCCGTTCCACATTGACATCGCAGGCGGACAGAAAACCGGCTTTTTCCTGGACCAGCGCGACAGCCGTGACTTAGTCGGGAAATATGCGCACGGCCGCACCATACTCAACATGTTCTGCTATTCGGGCGGCTTCTCCGCATACGCGCTGCGTGGCGGCGCACTTCAGGTTGACTCCGTTGACATATCGCAGAAAGCCATCGACCTCACCGACCAGAACATCGCTCTTCTAGGAAAAGACGCCGAGTTCCGCCACGCCTCCTACTGTGAAGATGTATTCCACTTTTTGGACCGGATGCCGCAAAGCAGATACGACCTCATCGTACTTGACCCGCCTGCGTTCGCCAAACATCAGCGCGTCAAGGAACAAGGGCAGAAAGGATACCGCAACATCAACCGCAAAGCCTTTGAGAAAATACGCCCCGGCGGGCTGCTGTTCACCTTTTCGTGCTCGCAAGCAGTCAGTATGGACGACTTCAAGACCATTATTTTCTCCGCAGCCGCCATGGAGCGCAAGAACGTACGCGTGCTCCACCACCTGCAGCACGCCCCCGACCACCCGTACAGCATCTTCCACCCTGAAGGCAACTACCTGAAAGGGCTGCTGCTGGCAATTGAATGATCACACGGCTGCCGCACAAACGAGCCAACTGATTACGAGGACATTTTCAGGAAAACGGATAACTAAGACTGGATACTCTTTTTTCCCAGCACACAAGCCTCGGGCTGACGCAAGACTTAATGAGGAATAAGGAATTGAGGAGGGGGCAATATGCGTAGTGCATCTAAATTCTAAGTTCTAAATTCTAAGTTCTAAGTTCTAAGTTCTAAATTCTGTTTCATACGGCAGCCGTGATTTCCTTGCAAACAGGGCATTTGCCCATTGGATGAAATTTTGTATTTTTGCCGCTTTATAAAAAACAACTCACAACAACGTGGCGCTCATACAGTCTTACGAAAAATCCGGCAGTCTGCTGTTCAAATACCGCGGACAAATCCCCGTCATCATCTTCCTGATAACAGTCCCGCTCCTTTTCTTCACCAACGAAACGCTCTATTTGCAATTGTCGGCAGGCCATTGCCAAGCATTGCGCGTTGTGATGACAATCCTCGCGATGCTGATATCGCTTGCCGGCCTGATACTCAGGGCCTATACTGTCAGCACGACCCCTAAGGGGACATCAGGGCGCAACACCTCCAAGCAGGTGGCTGACCGGCTGAACACAACGGGCATCTATTCGGTGGTACGGCATCCGCTCTATCTGGCAAACTACC
>CAVIPZ010000068.1:0-9551 GCA_963644715.1 bacterium
AACCACGACTACGACAGATATGGGAACATCCTCGTCCGCAACCTTGTTTTTTTTCTTGCGGAAAGAAAAACGGGCATAAAGGCCATAATAGTAAAGCACTTGAAGCAGTACAATCAGCCCTAAAACGACAAGTGCTCCCAAATACAAGTTCTCTTTCAACATAGTTGAGAATTTTTAAAACGCAAAGGTAGGTTTTTGAGTAGATAAAAGATGTATTTTTGCGCGCTTTTTACAAACAATATGAAGTTTATAATCGAAAAGACCGATGCGGGCAGCCATGCACGTGCCGGCGTCATCAGCACAGACCACGGGCAGATACGCACGCCAATCTTTATGCCAGTAGGCACCTTAGGGGCTGTAAAGGCCGTACATATCAGAGACCTGAAAGAGCACATCAAGGCGCAGATCATATTGGGCAACACCTATCACCTTTATTTGCGTCCGGGCTGTGAGGTGCTGAAGAATGCCGGCGGTCTGCACAAGTTCAATGGCTGGGACAGGCCGATACTTACCGACAGCGGCGGCTTTCAGGTGTTCTCGTTGAGCCACCGGCGCAAGATCAACCCCGAAGAGGGCGTCTGGTTCCAGTCGCACATTGACGGTTCTCGGCACCTGTTCAGCCCTGAAAGCGTGATGGATACGGAACGTGCCATCGGAGCCGACATCATAATGGCATTCGACGAGTGCATACCGTATCCTTGCGAGTACGAATATGCCCGGAAGTCAGTCGAAACCACCTACAAATGGCTGAAGCGCTGCGTGAAGCGGCTGGAGGAGACCGAGCCGCTGTACGGTTACAGCCAGACGCTGTTTCCCATAGTGCAGGGCGGCATTTACCACGACTTGCGGGCACGTTCTGCCGAATATGCCGAGTCGGTGAACCCCGAAGGCATAGCCATCGGCGGGGTGGCGGTAGGGGAGCCTACTGAAGAAATGTACGAGATTGCCGACTTTTGCTGCCGGCAATTGCCCAAAGACAAGCCGCGCTATCTGATGGGGGTCGGAACACCTGCCAACATCATCGAGAACATCGCGCTAGGCGTTGACATGTTCGACTGTGTGATGCCTACGCGCAACGGACGTAACGGTATGATATTCACCTGGGAAGGCATGCTGAATTTGCGCAACGAAAAATGGAAGAACGACTTCACGCCGATTGCAGCCGAAAGCGACCTGTTTGCCGACCGCGAATACACCAGGGCTTATCTGCGGCATTTGTATGTGTCTGACGAGATGCTCGGTCCGATGATCGGAAGCATCCACAACCTCCATTTTTACCTAGACCTTGTCACTGTTGCAAGGCAGAAAATCCTGGACGGCACATTCGCATCCTGGAAGAACGAAATCCTGCCGAAGATATCAAGACGGTTGTAGCAAACAGACAAACAACAAAAAAAGAGCCTGATTCTTGCTCTTTTTTTGTTGTCCTAATTTGTCTTATAATTTATATTATGTTAAATAGGTAATTAAACTTGAGAAGCACCTCATGAAATCCATTAGAAAGGTAAAATAATGTTCAGCTTTTTGCGGATCGTTATTCAACTGTATTTTCTTCTTGCTTCTCCGAGTTGAACGAAGTTGCACCAAATGCAAGAAGGCTTAGGCCTGTTATCAATAGTACAGAGCCAAAACCGAATTTCACACAGTTTTTCAGATCGGCGACATTTTGTGAAGTACGTGCTGCAGCATTTTGAATGCCTGTATAAGCATCGCCGCCATAAATATCGTAGGATTCGTAATCTGATGTCTTAATAGAATAACTACCGATGGACAAGCCAATCGCAATGGCTCCAATAATACAGAGCAACAAACCTCTTGTTTTTTTCATATTTGTGACATTTACAGGGGACTTCTATTGTTAACATTTTCTCACATGCCGACCCTCTGAACCCTGTGAAGTCCCTTTACCAAAATCCAAAGGAATCGGAGCGGCAAAGATATCGTTTTTCATTCTACACTCCGCTTAAAACACCCACTTTAGGATGGGGCAATACGTTGAATATCAATAGATTACAAAACGACAATAATGCCAAATGAACTTTGTTGCAAGACGGCATGCGTGGAGAAGCCGTTTTTTCGGAGATTATTGGCGGTTTTTTTGCAAAAGATAAACGGCAAACGGAAAATGCAGTTTTCCATTTGCTGTTTGCCGTGTTCAGGCCGATACTCGTTTCCAGTCGCGGAACCAGCTGCGAACCCGGAGACCGATGACGCCGAAGATGGCCTCTTTGAAGATGCCGGAGCTCATCTTTGACACGCCCGCGGTCCGGTCCTTGAAGATGATGGGCACTTCAACGATTTTGTAGCCGAGTTTGTACATGTTGAATTTCATCTCTATCTGGAAGCCGTAGCCGATATGCTTGATCTTGGAAAAGTCAACGGTCTTGAGTGCCGACACGCGGTAGCATTTGAAGCCCGCGGTGGTGTCGTGGACGGGGATTCCCAGCATGACGCGCACGTACATGGAGCCGTAATAGGACATGAGCAGCCGTCCGATGGGCCAGTTGAGCACGTTGACGCCCTTGCAGTAACGCGACCCGATGGCCAAGTCGGCGTTTTGCTCGACACAGGCGTCATAAAGGCGCTGCAAGTCGTGCGGGTCGTGCGAGAAGTCGGCATCCATCTCAAACACAAAGTCATAGTTGCGTTCAATAGCCCACTTGAAGCCGTGTATGTAGGCGGTGCCCAACCCCAGTTTCCCGCTCCGTTCTTCGATGAACAGCCGTCCCTCAAATTCGGGAATCAGCCTCTTCACGATGTCGGCGGTGCCGTCGGGCGAGTTGTCGTCAATGATGAGGATGTGTACGTCAATGAGCCCGAAGATGGCCCGGATGATGTTTTCGACATTCTCTTTTTCTTTGTAAGTCGGGATTATGACAAGTCTTTTGTCCATTTTGATGTTTGGTTATTTTGACAATATGATATATACGGGCAGATGGTCACTGAAGCCGCCTTGATAGACGCCGCCCGCGTAGGTGCGGAACGGGTAATTGGTGTAGGAGCCGGACATGGTGAACATGAAGTTGCGCTGGAAAACGTTGGCCTCTCTGAAGCGGTACGTGTCATGGGCGGCATTTACCAGCGAGCCCGAAACGATGATGTTGTCGAGCAGGTCCCAAGAGTCGCGGTAGGCATAAGAGCCGATGCCTTTGCGGTACATTTTCCACATCGGGTTGTAAAGGTCGTTGGGCGACAACGATTTTGTGGAGGTTTTGGTCTTTAGCCCGTTCATCAGGCTTGGGGAGTCGGGGTTGTCGTTAAGGTCGCCCATGATGATGATTTTGGGGTTGACGTAGCGTTGCTGCAAGGAGTCGGCGATATGGCGGGTAAGCTGTGCGGCGGCCATGCGCAATGGCATGCTTTTCTTTTCGCCGCCGAGTTTTGAGGGCCAATGGTTCACCAATATGAACAGCGTGTCGGTCTGGTCGAGCACGCCGGTCATCAGCCATTGGTCGCGCGTGATGAAGTCGGGTCTGCCGGCCACTTTCAGCGGAGTGGCTTTGGTGGAGATCACGGTGAAACGTGCCGGGTTGTAGAAGAAGGCCACATCGATGCCGCGTCTGTCGGGCGAGTTGTGGTGGCAGACCTTGAGCCCGTAAGGTTTGAGCCGTTCGGTGGCGGCGAGGTCCAGCATCACCTGTTCGTTTTCCACTTCAGAGACGCCCAGCACGGCCAGTCCGCCGTCCATAGCGGCCATCTCTGCAATCACGCGCGAAAGGTTCTCGAGTTTGGCGTGGTACCTTTCAGATGTCCACATATAGTCGCCGTCGGGCAAAAACTGTTCGTCGTTCTTCAGCGGGTCGTTGACCGTGTCGAACAGGTTTTCCATATTGTAGAACCCGACAATGGCTTTGCGATGCGGGTTTTGGGCGTAAAGCGTAGTGCCGAGGCACAGCGGCAACAGGGCGGCGAGCAGGATCAGTCTCTTCATCAGTAAAATTTTAACGGTTAAAAGGAACATGCTGCAGGAACTTGTCCCTGACCAGTTCGGCGATTTGTACGGCATTGGTGGCGGCGCCTTTGCGCAGGTTGTCCCCTACTACCCACAAGTTGAGGGTGTTGGGTTGCGAGAAGTCGCGGCGTATGCGGCCCACGAAGACGGCATCGTGTCCTTGTGCGGTGAGCGGCATCGGATAGAGGTCGTGGGCGGGGTCGTCCTGCACCTCCACACCAGGCATGTTTTCAAGCATTGTCACGACATCTTCGAGGCGGTAGTCGCGGAGCAGTTCCACATTCACGGCTTCGGAATGGCCGCCCGTGACAGGCACGCGCACAACCGTAGCAGTAACCTGGATGTTGTTGTCGCCGAGGATTTTGCGGGTTTCGTTCACCAGTTTCATCTCTTCGGTGGTGTAGCCGTTGTCTTCGAACGTGCCGCCGTGCGGGAAGAGGTTCATGTCGATCTGGTGCGGGTAGGCTTTCTCGCAGGTTTCGCCGCTCCGCTCTTTCATGAGCTGGTTCACGGCCTTCATACCCGAGCCGGTCACCGACTGGTAAGTGGAGATGACAAGCCGTTTGATGCCGTAATTGCGGTGCAGCGGGCAAAGTGCCATCACCATCTGTATGGTGGAGCAGTTAGGGTTGGCAATGATGTTGTCGTTGCTGCCGATCACATCACCGTTCACCTCGGGCACCACTAAGGGGATGTCGGGATTGCTGCGCCAGGCGGAGGAGTTGTCTATCACTTTCGTCCCTTTTGCGGCGAAGAGAGGCGCGTATTTGAGCGAAGGCCCGCTTCCTGCGGAGAATATCGCAATGTCAGGAGCCTTTCCGATGGCTTCCTCTGCGCTGATTACCTGATATGTTTTTCCGCCGAAAGGAATGGCTTTGCCGTACGACTTCGGGGAGGCTACGGGTATCAACGTTTCGCTGCCGAACCCTCTTTCTTCTAATACTTTACGCATCACTTCCCCTACCAGGCCTGTGGCCCCGACCAAAGCAATTTTCATTTTTATTTAGAATTTGTGCAATATATTTAACAATGTTACGTTTTCAATGTTGCAAAAGTACTATTTTTTGCAGAATGAAAATGAAAACGAAATATTTTTATGAGAGTCCCTACCCTGCCTTTTGCCTTGCTGCTGCTGTTTGTTCTTGCGAATTTGAAAACCGTTGTAGGTCAGTCAGAACCGTTGCAACGCTATGACATTGTCATCAGCGAAATCATGGCTGCGCCCTCGCCCGCAATTGGCTTGCCTGCCGCCGAGTATGTCGAACTGCACAGTCGCCGGCCGGTGCCGTGTGTGCTGTCGGGATGGAAACTGCAAATTGGAAGCGCCCGGAAAAGCCTGCCCGAAATCAGGTTCGACAGCTGCGGCTATGCCATTGTGGTCGCCACGAAGAACAAAGACCTGTTTGAACGTATCCCGATTCAAGTCTGCACGGTGTCCTCGTTGAGCATCACCGACGGCGGTCAGACCCTTGTGCTGTACGACAACAACGACGAAGCCGTCCATGCGGTGGCTTTCAAGCGCAAATGGCATACAGAGTCTATAAAGCAGTCGGGCGGCTGGTCGCTGGAGATGAAAGACGAGAACCTGCCGTGCCAAAGTTCCGGCAATTGGGACTCGTCTGTGGCTCCAGAGGGCGGAACCCCCGGTGCGCCCAATTCGATTCGTTGTGTCTCAGAGGATTATGTCTCCCCTTTCATCGAGCGTGTCACCTTGATCGACAGTATGACGCTGCGTGTGTTCCTGTCTGAACCCGTATGCCCAACGTTCCCCCTTGTACTCCGTGGCTTCACCATTGAGCCGGATGCAACCATCGTGCAGGTGTCTGAAGTGCCGCCGTTCTTTACCGCGCTTGACCTTACCTGCTCTTTGCCGCTCCAACCCGGCATGGTTTACACGGTCTGCCTGCCCCCAGCCGTCTGCGACTGCGCCGGTAATGCGGTTGCCTGTCCCGACTGTATTTCTTGTGGCATTGCCGAGAAACCGCAGCCGTTCGACCTTGTCATCAACGAGGTGCTGAGCCATGCTAAAGATGGTGCAGATGCCGATTTCATCGAGGTTTATAACCGTTCTTCCCGCATTATCGACCTCAAAGAGGTGAAAATAGGTTCGGGCGGCGACACTATCCCCAAGAAGGCTGTCGTAGCGGCTTCACAGGGGCTGCAGTTGATGCCGCAGGGTTACTGCGCGTTGTGCAAGAACAAGGCGCTCACTATGTCGCAGTATGACTGCCCTGACCATAACGCCTTGTACGATTGCGACTCACTGCCTTCGTTTGCGGCAGAGTCCGGGGTTGTGTTCTTGACAGACCGGAGTCTGCGAACCATCGACCGTTTTTCCTATTCCGATGACATGCACTATCCGAAACTGCTCACTACCGCGGGGGTAAGTTTAGAGCGTGTGTCGCCGAGTCTGGCAACACAGCGGAGCGACAATTGGCATTCAGCTTCTTCGACGGCAGGATTCGCCACGCCGGGATTCCGCAACTCTCAAGCCTCAAACGAGACCGCCGCCACAGGGCTTGCGGTCAGTCACGCCGTAATCTCGCCCGACAACGACGGTTTTGAAGATTACGCAGAAATCTCAGTTTCAATGCCTGCGGGCGAGAACAGGCTGAGTGTCAGGATATTCAATCAACATGGCTTTCTGGTCAGGCATTTGGTCAACAATGAACTGTGCAGCCAGGAGGCGCTGTTCCGTTGGGACGGCACGGATGACCAAAAACAAACTGTACCGTCAGGCATGTATGTCGTGACGGTACAGTATTGGAATCTTGACGGCAAAAGCCGTCGTTTCAAGAAAGTCGTTTCCGTGCGCTAAGGTTATCTCAAGCGGTCGGCTGCACGCACCAGTTTTTCGTCTTTCTTGATGAACTTGTTAGCCAGGAAAAGGCAGATCGCTTCCACAAATACCAAAATCAGCATCAGGGTCTTGTTGGCGAAAGTGAAAGTGAAATCCACGCTTCTGGCGGAAAAGTATTTGGTGAAAATGATATCCGGGCAAACCCAAAGCATCAGCATCAGGGTGATGAGATACACGATCATGGTGATGGAGACTATCTGCACTTGGCGGACACGCTTTTTGTAACTGAACAGGGCGATCAGTGAGAGCGCGGCCGTGAGCACGAGGCAGAAAGCGACGTAATAGAGCCGTATGGCGGCCGTGCCGTCGGGAATGTTGAGTTTTAGGACCAGAGAATTGTAAACATATTGCGCGTCAGCCGTATCAACGTAGCCCATCGGGATGAAGAGCAACACAATGGGGATGACGGCTGCAACGAGCAGGAAAAGAGATTGGATTCGCTGAATCATAGTTTTGCTTTTTATGTTTTAGATAATGATAAACTGTTGAAAATAAATATATTGTATTATGTTTGTTCCTATGTATGGCAATTCTGGAACAAGTCAGTCGCTTTTCTCGGAACTGATGGTTTGGTGCAAGGTCACGGCAGGCAGTTTCATCTGTTTTTTGCCTACATAGAGGTATGGGGTGAACTTGACGGCAACATTAGATTCCTTGCCGTTGCCCGAGCCGTTAAGGTTCTTGACGCAGCGTATGATGTCGCCGACCTCCTTTTTCTTGACCACGTCGGCAATATTGACCTGAACGGGAATGGGAATGGTGGCGGTTTTGGAAGGATCAATGTAATACTCAACGTTGTGGCTGCTGCCTTTGGCCAGGAATTTGTCCTCAAGATAGAGTTCATAGTCATAGCCGATGAGCCGGGCGGTGTTCTTGGTGTTGTTTTTCACCTTTACCATCACCTTGCAGTAAACGTTGAAATCCTTGTTTTTGATGGCTTTGACCGCTTTCGTCATATTGGTGACAGACAGGTCAGAGAGTCCGTTCACGTCGCTCATGTTGATGTCGGCCCAAGTGACGTCAGCCACGCGGTCCATCTCGAATTCGCATTTTGCGAGACGTGCAAACTGAACGACGCTGCATCCGCCTGCAACAAGGCAGAGAGCGAGAAGAAATAAAAGCAATGATTTTTTGTTAATAGGCATCTTTAAGAATGGCTATTGCGAGATGACTTTGCCGTCTTGGAGCACTATTTTGCGGTCTGACAGCGAAGCCAGTTCCTCGTTATGCGTAACGATGATGAAAGTCTGATGGAAGCGGTCGCGAAGTTCGAAGAACAGCTGGTGCAGTTTGCGGGCGTTTTCGGTATCGAGGTTTCCGGAGGGCTCGTCGGCAAGAATCAATTGGGGGTTGTTCATAAGAGCCCTTGCCACGGCAACGCGCTGTTGCTCGCCGCCTGACAGTTCGGAGGGTTTGTGGTCTTTGCGTTCCTTGAGTTTCAGAAAGTCGAGCAGTTCTTCGGCGTGAAGCATAGCCTCTTTTTTCTTGAGACCGGCTATCAGGCCAGGCATTGCGACATTCTCGGCGGCGGTAAATTCGGGCAGCAGATGATGAAACTGATATACGAAACCGATATGCCGGTTGCGGTATTCCGAAAGTTGGTCGTCGTTTAGCGTAGAGATGTCGGTGCCGTTCAGGACGATCTTGCCTGAATCTGGGCGGTCGAGCGTGCCCATAAGGTGAAGCAAAGTGGACTTGCCGGCCCCTGAAGGGCCGACAATCGCTACCACTTTGGAACTGTCTATCGTGAGATCTACGGCTTTCAGCACATGCAGGGAGCCATAGCTTTTCTCAACGCGACGTATTTCGATCATTGCTATTTCCGGATTTCCTTGGACAATCTGGCGGCAAGCATTGGGATGATCTTGTGGACGTCGCCCACGATACTCACGTCGGATACACTGAAAATCGGGGCAAACTTGTCTTTGTTGATGGCAATGATGAAGTCAGACTCTTCCATGCCGGCGAGGTGCTGGATGGCGCCGCTGATACCACATGCCATATAGAGTGCCGGGCGGACGGTCTTGCCCGTCTGGCCGACTTGACGGCTGTGGTCGATGATGCCGGCGTCTACCATTGCGCGCGAAGAGGACACCTCGGCACCGGGCAGCACGTCTGCCAAAGCCTGCAGTTCATCGAATCCGGCCTTATTGCCGACGCCGCGGCCGCCTGAAATGAGGATCTTGGCCTCTGTGATATCCACCGTGCCTTTGTCTTTCTTGACGTCCTTTACCAGGCGGACTTTGAACTTGCTGCTGTCGAAAACAGGCTTGAAGTCCACAATTTCGCCTTTGCGTGAAGCGTCGCGTTCCATTTTCTGCATCACGCCCGGCCGGACGGTTGACATCTGCGGCCTGTGTTCCGTGTTCAGAATCGTGGCCATCAGGTTGCCGCCGAAAGCGGGACGTGTAGAGGCAAGCTGCATGTCTTCCGTGATCTCCAGTTTGGTGCAGTCGGCAGTAAGGCCCGTGTTCAGCCGGCAGGCAAGTCTCGGAGCCAGGTCGCGGCCTATTGTAGAGGCACCGATCAGGATGATGCTGGGTTTGTAAGCCTCCACCATTTGGTAGATGGCCTGCGTATATTGCTCTGTCAGGTAGTGCTCGAGTTCGGGGGCATCCATGCAGATGACTTCGTCAGCGCCGTACTCGATGAGCATCTGCGCCTGGTTCTTGACGTTGTGTCCGGCAAGCACGGCAACGACTTTTTCCTTAAGGTCTGCCGAAAGTTCATGTGCCTTAC
>CAVIPZ010000069.1:0-9420 GCA_963644715.1 bacterium
GCTCAACAGCTGTTTTACAAAGGGCGAGTTGGATACTAGCTTCCCCGTTTCCAAGATGTTTGCCAAAACCGCTTTCTTGACGGGGAAATTATCCAAAGAAACGGCCACTTCGCACAAATCTTTCCTGATTCCCACAAAATAAATCCTTTTGCGTTCCTGTGGTATCCCAAAATTGGCAGAATTGAGCACTTTGTGGGAAACCCGGTATCCGGCAGACTCCAAATTGCCCAAAATAACCTGTAACGTATTGCCACCGTCATGCGTGGCCAGCCCTTCGACATTTTCCAAAATAAAACCTTTCGGTTTCTTGGCGATGATAATCCGTTCCACATCAAAGAACAACGTTCCGCGCGTGTCGGCAAAGCCGTCTCTGTTGCCGGCGGCCGAGAATGCTTGACACGGAAACCCGCCGCAAAGCACGTCAAATCCGGGTATGTGATCGGCATTGACTTTGGTTATGTCGCCCGAGATGCGGTCTTCAGGATGGTTTTGCTTGAGAATCCGTATAGCAGACTCTTTTATCTCGGACGTGAATACACATTCGGATTTGCAGCCCGACTTCTTAGCGGCAAGTTCCAACCCCATCCGTATGCCGCCGATGCCGGCGAATAAATCAATAAATCTGACCGTTGTTTCCATTGTCGTGAACTATCAGAAGTGCATTTCTGAAAAATTTCGCGCAAAGATACAAAAGATCTTTGTATGCCAATCATTATGGCTTGACATTACAGGCGGCTTTTATGGCGGAGATGTTCAACCCTACGCAAAGAAAGCGGATAATTCCATTTTTTAGTACTTTTGCAACGTTTTCCAAAAAAAGGATTGCCGGACAGAAAACATGGGAAAAATTCAGAAAATAAAGAAACTCTGGAAAATAATCGTCAGCGAATGGAGAACGCGCTATCGGCTGGTCTTCTCCAACGAGCAGACGCACGAGCAGCGTTTCACCATCAAGCAGATTACGATTCAGAAGATTGCGGTGACGGTCATCATTGCCGCTTTTGTGCTGATAGCGCTGACCACGGTGTTGATTGCCTTGACACCGCTCCGTCTCTACATTCCGGGCTATACGGACAAGAAAGACTACAAACTGTACAAGCAGGCGGTGGCGCGCATCGACACGCTGGAGGAGACTATCCGCCTGAACCAACAGTACATCGACAATTTCAGGGTTATGGCCGAGGAGCGCGTGCCTACCGCCGACGAGACAGACGAGGACGCTGCAGCCACACCGCAAGTGCATTGGAAAGAACGCGACAAACAACGCTCGTCAAGGACGGAAGAACTGATAGAGGAGGCCGATATGATCCTCGACCGCCCGCAACGCGACAAGTCATCAGCCACTCCGACTATCGACAAAGCCAAGATTTCCAACCTTTCGATTTTCCCACCCGTCTATGGCGCCGTGACGCAGCTGTTCAGCGTGCCCGGCAACCACTACGGCATCGACATCGCAGGCAAGAAAAACGCCCCCGTGAACTGCATCGCCGACGGCGTGGTCGTGTTTGCCGGCTACAGCAGCGGCGATGGTTTTGTGGTCATCGTGCAACACCCGGGCAATATCGTTTCGGTCTATAAACGCAACGCTGCCCTCCTCAAGAAAGCCGGCGACCGCGTCTATGCAGAAACCCCAATCGCCTTGATGGGCAACACGGGCTCTGCCGAGGGTGATAAGGTACACCTGCATTTTGAGTTATGGTATAACGGTTTTCCTGTCAATCCGTTGGATTATTTGGTCATATTATAGAATATGGAGAAGATTATTACAGTCGATCCGGTTTCTGTTGTCGGACTTTACGGCAGCCGGAATGTCAATATCGGCATATTGGAACAGATTTTCCCCAAGCTGAAGATTGTGGCGCGGGGCAATGAGATAAAGGTGTCAGGCGAAGACAACGGCGTGGAAGATTTTGAAAAACGCATCCAACTGCTGCTGCTTCATCTGGAAGAGTACGGCAAATTGACCGAGACCGACATTTTCAACATCACGGCACTGGAAGACGACGACTTTTACCGCCGCAATGCCGGAAACAGTAATGTCATCGTCCACGGACGCGACGGAAAGGTCATCAAGGCCATTACCCCGAACCAGAAAAAGATGGTGGAAAGCGCAGCGAAAAACGATATGGTGTTCGTCATTGGACCTGCCGGCACAGGCAAGACCTATACAGCGGTGGCCTTGGCAGTGCAGGCCTTGAAGAACAAGCAGGTTCGGCGCATCATCTTGACCCGCCCCGCTGTTGAAGCCGGCGAAAACCTGGGCTTCCTGCCCGGCGACCTGCGCGACAAACTCGATCCCTACCTGCAACCGCTTTACGATGCCCTTTGGGATATGATTCCTATGCAGAAACTGCTTTCGTACATGGAAGACAAGGTCATTGAAATTGCTCCGCTTGCGTTTATGAGAGGACGGACACTCGACAATGCATACGTTATTCTCGATGAGGCCCAAAACGCCACTTCGGCACAACTCAAAATGTTTCTCACCCGTATGGGGAAAAATGCGAAATTCTTTATCACGGGAGACATCACTCAGATAGATCTACCCCGCAACCAGTCGTCAGGGCTGATTCAGGCGCACGATATTTTAGGGAACATCAAAGGCATCGATTTCGTCTATACCGACACCGGCGATGTGGTCCGCCATCATCTGGTCACCAAGATCATAAAAAGTTACGATGAATTTGAAGACCGGCAAGCCAAACAAGCCGAATTGAGGAAGAAAATAAGGGAAGAGCGGCGAATGCAGGATGAGAACAAGGATGCAGAACCCCGTGTAGAGTGAAACGGTTGCTGAAAACGATATTATACCCTTTGGGGGCTGTTTATGGAGGCATCGCCGCCATAAGACGTCAGTTGTATCGTTGCGGCTTCTTCAAATCCTATTGTCCTGACATTCTTGCCGTCTGCGTAGGAAACCTTGCCGTGGGCGGCACGGGCAAGACACCCCACACGGCGTTGATTGCTGAAATGTTGTCCGGCAAGTGCAAAACGGCCATGCTCAGTCGCGGCTACGGACGCAAAACGAAAGGTTTCGTGCTTGCCAATACTGTTGCGCCGGCGCGGTTGTCTGCCGACCTCATCGGCGACGAGCCGCTCCTGCTGCATAACCGTCTGCCCAAACTTCCGCTCGCTGTAAGTGAAAACCGCAAAGACGGGATTGAACGCCTGCTGCAATATGCCCCAGACCTTGAAGCGGTAGTGATGGACGATGCTTACCAGCATCTTGCGGTCACTCCCTCGTTCCGCATCATTCTGACGGAATACGACCGCCCCTATTTTCAGGACTTTCCGTTGCCCGCAGGACATCTTCGCGAGTTTCCCTCTGCCGTGTGCGATGCCGATGCCGTTATTGTGACAAAGACAGAGGTGCAAGCCGGCGAAATAGACCGTGCGGAATGGCAACGCAAATTGAAACTGTCGGCGCGCCAGCCGCTGTTTTTCACCCATTATGCATACGGAAATCCTGTGCCCGTAACGGCTGCGGCGGCTGCCGGCGGGTTGCGGCCTGGACAAGCCTGCACACTGCTGGCCGGCATTGCCAATCCAGAACCGCTGAGACGACACATTTCCGCAGAATACAATAACGTTCAATGCCTGTATTATCCTGACCATCATCGTTATACAGAGAAAGATATAGCACGCGTCTCGAAACAGACTCCTGCGGGCGCTGTTGTTTTCACTACCGAAAAGGATTGGATGCGGCTGCAGGCTGACGGCATAAAAAAAGCAGTATCTTTGTTGCCGATTTTTACCGTTCCTATACAAGTGGAGTTCTCCACACGGGAGGAAAAAGAAACATTCATCAACCTAATAACAGAATTATGCAAGAAGAAAAAAGAAAAAGAATAAAAGAGACGACAGACTATCTGCTCAAATTAAAAAAGAACAGCCCCGAAGTGGCCGTTGTGTTGGGCTCTGGGCTCGGTGGTCTTACACAGGCAATGGAAATCATTGACGAGATACCGTACAAACAGATTCCGAACTTCCCCGTTTCAACCGTGCAGGGACACAAAGGGGCGATGATCTTCGGGCGGCTTAACGGCAAAGACATTCTTGTGTTCAGCGGCCGCTTCCATTATTACGAAGGCTATTCTATGGACGTGGTTACCTATCCGCAGCAGATACTCAAAGACCTCGGCATCAAGACGCTGATACTTTCCAATGCTGCCGGCGGCATGAACCCCGACTTCAAAATCGGCGACATCATGATTATCCGCGACCACATCAACTTCTTCGGCACGAATCCGCTACTTGGGCCCAACGACGACACGCTTGGCCCGCGTTTTCTGAACATGAGTGAGGTTTATTCTTCCCGTCTCATCAAGTTGGCGCATGAAAAGGCGCAGCAACTGGACATCCATTTGCAGGAAGGCGTCTATATAGGCGTGCCCGGACCTTGTTACGAAACGCCCTCAGAATACAAGGCTTTCCACACCTTGGGAGCCGATGCCGTAGGCATGTCAACAGTGCCCGAAGCCATTATGGCACATTACAGAGGCATCGAACTCTTTGCCTTGTCTGTGATTACAGACTTGGGCGGCACGGGCAAGCCGATGAAAGACACCCACGAAGACATCCTGAAAGCAGCCGGAGAAGCAGAACCTAAAATGGTGAAGCTTGTAGGTGCGATGTTGCCCGAAATGTAGCAAACCGTACCCCGAGACAACAGAGCAAATCCGCTATGCTGACGGGCGCGTCTATATCAACGCCACGCAGTACTTCGACCATGTGCCCGAAACGGCTTGGCAGTTCTATATAGGCGGCTACCAACCCGCCCAGAAATGGCTGAAAGACCGCAAGACCCGCACCCTCTCGTTTGACGACATAGCCCACTACCAAACGATAATCCGCGTGCTATTAGAGACCCATAGACTTATGGGCGAAATAGACAAGGACGAATAAAATCAATTCCTAATTCCTCATTCCTAACTCCTCATTGATACCGCCGTGTCGGCAGCATCAAAATGCTATCGGGAACCGGAGCAATAACAGTTCAACGGCAATTGCCACAATTACGGCCACTAATGCCACAAGCACCAGCCCCTTGTTTTTCCAGGAGAGCGCGATGGCCACGACAGTAGCAATGACGGCAGACAGATAGTGCGGCGAGGCGGCTCCCGTGGGGGTGGTTGAATAGATAACCCCAGGGAAAGTCATAGCCGACAACACACAGTACGGGATATAGTAAAGGAAATCCTGTATCCACGCGTTGTCAAGTTTCTTGCGCACAAAACCAATCGGGGTGACACGGATAATGTAGGTGGTCAACCCCATAAGAAGCATGCAGATTCCTATATATTGCATATTGAACTGTTTTTTTCTTTTAACTTTTTCTTGTAACGTTTGATTTCCTTGATGGAGGCGCAGAGGGCAGCGCCTAATACAGCTGCCAGGATGATGGCCCAGCCACCGCCGCCGCTCTTGGACAGAACGTTGATGCCCGGCACGTAGGTAAACAGGCAGGAAAGCAAGGCGGAAACGATAACCGCAATGGCAATTTTGCGGCCTTTACGGGCAGGCGGAATGATGATGGCGATAAACATGCAGTATAATGCGATGCCCATACAGCCTTGCAACATCGGGGAGAGCAGACTCGACGCAATCGCGCCCATCAGCGTGCCCGAAGTCCAACCCAAAATGGGCGTCAGCATAAGTCCGCCGAAGAAAGGAAAACGAACCTCGTCTTTTTCCATTGCTGCCAAGGCGAAAACCTCATCCGTAATGCAGAACGCCATAATGCAGCGCTTGTAGAATGCGGTGTCAGGCTCAACCTTTTGCGACAAGGAAAGCGACATCAGCAAATAACGCAAGTTGATGACAAAGGTGGTGACGACAAGCTCAATGTACGGCGCACCGCCTTCAATAAGACGGATGCCCGCAAACTGCCCGGCAGATGCCATGTTGGTGAACGAAATGAAGGTCGCCTGCAGCGGCGTGAAGCCCATCTTGACGGCTAACAGCCCAAATGTGAACGCTACGGGAAAGTAGCCAAGGCAGATGGGAAACCCCTTTTTTATTCCCCTGACAAACTCTTCTCCGCTTGTTGTTTTTCTAACAACTTCATTCATAGATATTTAAAGTTTTCTATTCAAGGGTGCAAAGATAGTAAAATATTGAAGTCGCAGAAAGGTTCATTCTTGATAGCCCACGGCTGCCGCACAAAAATGATTTGAAATTTCAGACTTGAGAGGCGTTATTCAAACGGAAAAATACATTGACAGTACATGACCGGTTTTTTCTAAGCCAGCAAAGACATAGCGGTTTTCAGTCCGTCGATGGCGGCACTCATAATGCCGCCGGCATAGCCTGCACCCTCGCCAACAGGATAGATTCCGGGCACAGTACACATTCTGTTTTCATTGCGCAGGATGCGGACAGGCGAAGAGGAACGGGTTTCCACCCCAGTGAGGACAGCGTCGGGGGAGGCGAACCCTCGCATTTTGCGGTCAAATAGCGGCAAGGCTTCTCGGAGGGCATCTACTACATAGCCGGGCAGACATTGCCTTAAGTCGCAGAAGCAAAGGCCGTGCGGGTAGGAGGGGCTAACGCTTCGGGCAGCTGAAGCCACCCTGTTTTCGAGAAACTCGCCAACCAGATTGCCTGGCGCACGATAGTCTCCAGCAATAGCGAACGCAAGCCGTTCGTATTTTTCCTGATAGCCTAAACCGTCGAGCGAGCTGTTTACAAAATAGTCTTCAGGGGTCACGTTCACCAAAAGGGCGCTGTTGGCATTGACTTTGTTACGCAGCCGTTCGCTCATACCGTTGGTGACGATGGTTTCTGCTTCACTGGCCGAGGCCATCACCTGCCCGCCCGGACACATGCAGAAAGTATAGACGCTTCGCTGTCCGAGGTGTACTGCTCCCTTATAGGTTGCCGGCGGCAGAAATTCGGCGGCGTCGCCATACTGCATCCGGTTGATTTTCTTTTGCAAATGCTCAATACGTACGCCCATGGAAAAGCTTTTGGGCTCTATGCGAAGACCTTTGTCATACAGTTTGCGGATAGTATCTCGGGCCGAGTGTCCCAACCCCAGCAGCAAATGGCGGGTGTCAAAAGTTTTGCCGTTGCTGCATATAGCCTTGATCATGTCTCCTTTTTGCTCGAAGTCTGAAAACAGTGTGCTGAAATGGAACTCGCCGCCTAAGGATTCTATCTCCAGCCGGATATTACGCACCACTTTTTCGAGATAATCGGTGCCGACATGCGGATTTTGAAGATAGGTAACATCGCTGTCAGCACCATGCAAGTAGAACTCTTTCAGCACAAAGGCGTTATACTCGCTATGGACATTAGTATTGAGTTTGCCGTCGGAGAATGTTCCAGCCCCGCCTTCGCCAAATTGCACGTTGGATTGCGGACTCAAAATGCGGTTTTTCAGAAAAGCCTGTACGCTTCTCTTGCGCTCTTCGATTTTTTCGCCGCGTTCGATGATGACGGGGCGGGCATGGCAACGGGCAAGATAGAGCGCAGCAAACATGCCCGAGGGACCAAATCCTACAATCACGGGGCGAAGCGTGTCTTTCCATTGCGGATAGACAAGGTCAGGTTTGGCTTGGCACTCCTGCACACCGGCTATGCCACGCAGCGATCCGTACTTCTCGGGCAAGGTAACCTCTAACTGATAGTCGTAAAGCACCTTGTTCTTCTTGCGGGCATCGATGGCTTGGCGGACAATGCGGCACTCCTGCACATCTTGAGGACGAATATGGTATTGCTCGCAGGCCACCTGTTTCGGGTTCTGGCGGCTGCTGACAGGAATTCGGATTCCGGATAATCGTAATTGCATGAATCTGTTTTTTCAGGCTGCAAAAATACGGCTTTCACTCATTTCTCAAGAATCACGTAAACGGGCAGATGGTCGGAGAAGCCTCCAATGTAACGCGGCCCCAAAAATGTGCGGTATGTTTTTGTTCCGCCGTATTTGTTGTCTGGCACCAGCAAAAAAGAAGCCTGGAAGATATGTGGAATATGTTCTTTGACATGAAGTCCTGTCGTTTCGTCGAGCAACGCGCGCGACACGACAATCTGGTCAAGGCAGCGCCAGAAATCTTCATGCTTGTGTGACCCTATGTTCCGTCCGTCTTCAAAACAATACATCAGGTTGAACAACGTGTCCGTCATGTTGCGGCTGTCCGGCTTTTTAGCACGAAGGTGAATGGTCATGCTCTCATCGGTGGCATAGTCGTTAAAGTCGCCCATCATGAGAATGTTGGCATCGGGCTCTTTGGCAAGAACAGAGTCGATGAAGGCTCTCGCGACATCGGCATAGCAATTGCGTTTAGGGATGGTAGCGGCATGTCCGCCATAGCGCGATGTCCAATGGTTGACGATGACGTGAAGACTGTCGAGCGTGTCGAATTGAGCGCGTACATACAGCAAGTCGCGGTTCCGGGATGAGGTGTCGAAAGGAAAGAATACGGGAATTTTCCTGTGGTCAAGAATCGTAACGCAAGTGTCTCGGTACAGCAAAGCCACATCCACACCCCGGGAGTCGGGCGATTCATAATGAATGTAACGGTATCCGAGACGCTTGAGCGGTGATCGGCAGCAGAGGTCTTTCAGCACTGCTTCGTTTTCAATTTCGGCAAGCCCGACAATAGCCGGCGGTGAGCCTTGCCCTAACGCTATCAGCGCTTTAGCAATGTTGCTGACTTTCTTGTAGTAGCGGTAAAAGCTCCAGCGGTAGGCGCCGTCGGGCGTAAAGTCGCCGTCAGACTTCAACGAGTCTTTAGACGGGTGAAACAGATTCTCAACATTGTAGAAAGCCACGGTTACAGGCTGCTTTTCTTGTTGCGCGTGCGGCTGCGGCACGATGCCCGAAAGCAGAAGGGCAATCAGGATTGTCTTTTTCATTTTCACAGTTTTTAGTCAGCCGCAAAAGTAGTAAAATCAGAGATGCTGCCGCAACATTTTTTGAAATCCTCACTGCTATCGCAGGAAAAACATCTGTCAAGTTTTTTTTAATTGTTTTGTTACAGAGCGAGCCTCGAAGAGACTCAACGTTGTTGAAACGAAAAAGCCGTGGCGTAAGACTTCTTTCGTCCAGCGCACAATCATCGGGCTGACATGAGACTTATGAACGGGAAAAGAAAAAATATGCGTGACGCATCTACATTCTACATTCATTTTCGGGCAGCAGCCGTGGCCTTGCATCGGAATGTGACCGGTCCGTGGAAATCTTGAAGTGCGATGAAACCACCTTTGTAAAACACCGTACCGTCAACGGTCATCTCGCCAAATTCGCTATCCCCATCCAAAAACTCACACCGTTCAGACAACAGATTCCGGTAATCATTTTCGGAAAGAAGTTCGTATTTCACTGTTCTGTTCGGGAATTTGGAATTGACGAGTTTGCTACGAATGTTACAATAAAGAGCCATTTGCTTGCTGTTGACACCCGTCACAGGCAAGCAT
>CAVIPZ010000070.1:0-9377 GCA_963644715.1 bacterium
ATTTGGAAGCGTCGTCGTTTGCAGGAATCGGGAAATCTACGGAGTTAGGGTTGGAGTTGGTGTCCACGATTGCGAACGTAGGGATGGCCAACTTGCGAGCCTCTGCCAGTGCGATGTGCTCTTTCATGATGTCAACGATGAACACGGCGGCAGGAAGACGGGAAAGGTCAGCGATAGAACCGAGGTTCTTTTCAAGTTTTGCTCTTTCACGCTGAATCTGAAGTCTTTCGCGCTTTGAGATGTTCTTGAATTGAGGGCTTTCAATCAGACGGTCGATGTCGCCCATTTTCTTCACGGCCTTGCGGATAGTGAAGAAGTTGGTGAGCATACCGCCAGGCCAACGTTCTGTGACGTAGGGCATGCCGACTTCCTTGACCATTGTGGAGACGGTCTCTTTGGCTTGCTTCTTTGTGGCGACAAAGAGGATTTTGCGCCCCGATTTGGCAATCTGCTTTGCAGCGGCGGCGGCTTCATCTACTTTTTCGATGGTCTTGTTGAGGTCGATGATATGGATGCCGTTTTTCTCCATGAAAATGTAAGGAGCCATTGCGGGATTCCATTTTCTTTTGAGGTGTCCGAAATGACAGCCTGCATCTAATAATTCTTCAAATTGTAATGATGACATTTTTCTTTTTTTAATTGTTTACATTCTTGAAAGCAACCGCGAAGTAGTTCATGCTGAAATCTCCACGGTTTCGATACTAAACAAGCTTACGTCAAATGATATGTATTGGATAATACTAACGTTTGCTGAACTGGAATCTCTTACGAGCTTTCGGTTGGCCCGGTTTCTTGCGCTCCACCATACGGGGGTCGCGGCGAAGGAAGCCTTGTGACTTCATGGCCGGACGGAGTTCCGGATTGATCTCGATGAGCGCTTTTGCGATGGCCATTCTCAAAGCCTCGGCCTGACCGGTGACGCCGCCGCCGTCAAGGTTTGCCTTGATGTCGTATTGACCCATCACCTGTGCCAACTGCAGCGGCTGCTCAACCTTGTACTGCAGGGTGGGGACGCAAAAATAGTCCTTGTAGTCACGGTTGTTAACCGTAATTTGACCGCTGCCGCTTTTGATGTACAGGCGGGCAACTGCGGTTTTTCTTCTGCCTAATGTATTAATTACTTCCATTTTTGTTATTTGAGGTCTTTAACGTTGATTAATTTGGGGTTCTGGGCTGCGTGTGGATGTTCGGGTCCTACATAGATGTGGAGGTTGCGGTACAATTGCGCACCGAGCTTGTTCTTCGGAAGCATTCCCTTGATGGCGTGCTCCAGAATGCGCTCCGGATATTTGCGCATAACCTCTTTTGGCGTGGCGAAACGCTGTCCGCCAGGGTACGTTGTGTGGTGGACATACTCTTTGTCCGTCCATTTGCTGCCAGTGAACCTGACCTTTTCTGCATTGATGATGATGACGTTGTCACCGCAGTCGAAACTCGGCGTGTAATAAGTCTTGTTCTTGCCTTTCAAAATGCGTGCCACTGCCGTTGCGAGGCGGCCGACTACCATTTCCTGGGCATCAATCAAGACCCACTCTTTCTTGACAATATTCTTGTTCGCCGAAATTGTTTTGTAACTTACTGCATCCATTTTTTCAGTTTGTTGTTTGTTTTTTGGAAGATGTCTTCACCCACATCTCCCTGATTTCTAATTAATTTTCCTTTTCTAACATAAGGACAATAATCGGTATAATTAAGGCGCGCAAAAATACACTTTTTTCGGTACGGCGCATCTATGCCAATGTTTTTTTATTCAACACGTTTGTATCGGTATTCCCAGACGGCCTTGTCTATAGACTCCCTGCCTATATTTTGTAGGTTTTGACGTTGCTTTTGGGCTTTTGGTTGCTGCTGTCTGTCTCTTCTTCGCCTGACTTGTTCCCTGTCGTGACGGTGATCTGATAGTCCTGCGTCGAGAGCGTGCGGTAGGTACCCATTTCGTAATTGAAATAGGAAAGGGTGGCGGCAGGTATCAAATAGGTGCCCTCTGAATGCGGTATGAGCGTGTATTTGAATGTCTTGGATCCCGTGACTTGGTCGCTCTTTGCAGAGATGTGTTCCGTGATGCGCGGTCTCGTCACGTCAAAGTCGGCCGGAAAGTCTATGGCAAGGTCGTCGGCTGTGATGTGGTGCAGATTGCCCGTGCCAGAAACGGTGACTATGAGCGTCAACGGGCTGTTGACTCCCGTTTCCGTCTTGCTGACTGACGAACTGACGGTGAAGTTGCCCACTATCTCCGTCTTGTCGGTGGTGAGCGTGCCCGGCATGGCTTTGACTTTCAGTTGCAGCTCGTTGGAACTCAAACTGACCTCTTTCCGTCGCGTGGTGTTGAACATGCCCCAAAACGGGTCTTGGGCTGTCGCCGGCAGCATTGCATACAGCGTGAGGTTGAGTTTGGGGATGGTTAACTTGCCCGTGCGGGTCGGATATACTGCCGTCTGTTTGATTATGAATACGTTGTATTCTTTGCCGTTTACTGTTTCGGTGGTCTGTTGCGCGCGGCTGGGTATCTCGAGCGCGTCTATCCAAAGCCCCTCTGCCGTTGAGAACGCCGCGCGCTCTATGCTGTATCCCGAAATTTCAGGCTTGATGTAGAGTTTGTGCGTCACAACAACGGCTTCGCCTTGATAGGCCTCGAGTTGCGACGCCGTGGCTTTCAGCATGATGTCGTCTTTCCCGATCTTGTCGTCAACTTGCACTTTTTTCTGCTTGTTGTCGTTGTCGGGTTGCGTGCGTTGGCTTCCGAACGGCCACTCCGGCATGTTGAAATCCCAATGGAACCAGTTGTCCTGACTTCTGCCCGACTCTTCCTGCTGGGCTATCTTGGGGACTTTCACCACTTTAACGGTCACATAGTCGGTTTTGATGATCTTACCCTCTACCGAGATGGTGACGCCGGGTATGGAGAATTCGCCCTCTTTGTTGCCGACCAAATAATAGGTGTATGTATAGGAGGTGGACTTCTCGATGTTGCCGTTTGTCATTGAGATGGAGACGCTGGAGCCTACTGACGGACCGCTTACCAGTTCAAATTTCCCGAAATCGGATGAGATGATTTCGCCTTTTTCGTTGGTGGAGACGGTGTATTGGAACTGCTGCCCTACGCCAACTTCTGACGGGGCTTTGGCTGTACACGTGAGGTCTGACTGGCTATACCCGGCTATTGTGCAAAGGATGATGCCGGAAATGCAGATTGTTTTTATAATGTTGAGATTTGCCATGATTGATTTGTTTTTCAAACAACGTCAGGGTTAACGCAGGGAAAACGAAAATATTGCACGGAAAATCATGGCCGTTCGCTGTGGAAATATTCAGCGGATATAGGGCTTGACGGCTTCCCACAGCACGATGCCGGCGGCTACAGACACGTTGAGGGAGTGTTTTGTGCCAAACTGCGGTATCTCGATGGCCCCGTCGCATAACGGCAGCAGCCGGTCGTCCACGCCGAAGACTTCATTGCCGAGCACCAGCGCGATTTTGCCGGCGGCCGAGAAGTCGAATTGTTGCAGTCCCTGGGATTCGTCCACCTGTTCAACGGCAAGAATTTTATACCCGGAACGCTTCAGCTGTTGGAGCAGCGTGGCGGCATCTTCTATGTGTTCCCACGCCACGCTTTCGGTAGCGCCGAGGGCGGTTTTGTTGATTTCCTTGTGCGGCGGACAGGCGGTGATGCCGCAGAGGTAGAGCTTTTCTGCATTGAAAGCGTCGCATGTGCGGAAGACAGAGCCCACATTGTACATGCTTCTGATGCTGTCCAATACAACAGTTACGGGGTTCTTGTGTTGTTCTCTGAATTGCTCCGTGCTTACGCGGTGCAGTTCATCAGTGGTGAGTTTTTTCATGTTTAAAACGGAAAGTCGCTGTTAGATTGGTCGTTGTCATGGGCGAGCGGGCTGTCGTCGTTCATACTGCTTTCCAGAATGTCAAAACTTTGGTTCGGGCGGATCGCGGTGTCGGTGAAAGAGTCGTCTGCGCCGCCATACGTCTGGTCAACGTCTGTGAACTTGGTGAATTGGCTGATGAAGCGCACTCTCACGTCGCCGGTGCTGCCGTGGCGGTTCTTGGCAAACATAATCTCGGCCAGTCCTGCCGACGGGGTCTGGTCTTCAAAAGTGTCAAGTCCGTAATATTCAGGACGGTAGAGGAAGAGCACCATATCGGCGTCTTGCTCGATAGAGCCCGACTCGCGGAGGTCAGAAAGCATAGGCCTGCGGTTGCCACCGCGCGTCTCCACTGAGCGGTTCAGCTGCGACAGCGCGATAATGGGCACGTTCAGCTCTTTGGCAAGCGCTTTCAGCGAACGTGAGATGGTGCTGATTTCCTGCTCGCGGTTGCCGCCTTTGCCCGAAACGTCGTTGCCGCCACGCATCAATTGCAGGTAGTCCACGATGATCATCTGGATGTCGTATTTGTGCTTGAGCCGCCTGCATTTCGCCCTGAGGTCGAACACCGTAAGGGCGGGCGTGTCGTCAATGATGAGGTTAGAGGTTTGCAGCGTTCCAATGCTTTCCACCAGCTTTATCCATTCGTTTTCAGAAAGGTCGCCCTTGGAGATGTGGTCGGAGGGAATGCCCGATTCCATCGAGAAGAGACGCTGCACCAACTGGGTGGCTGACATTTCAAGGGAGAAAAAAGCCACGGGCATGTTTGCATCGATGGCGGCATTGCGCGCAATGGAGAGCACAAAGGAGGTCTTGCCCATACCCGGACGGCCGGCGGCAATGATGAGATCCGACTTCTGCCAGCCGCCCGTCTTCTCGTCAAGGCTGCGGATGCCTGACGGTACGCCTTGCAACTGGTCAGAGTTCTCACGGATCTTTTCCAATTCGTCTAAGGTGGATTTTACTACCTGGTGAAGCAACTTGCTGTCTCTCTTGAAGTTGTTTTCGACAATGTTGAATATCTTGCTCTCGGCGTTGTCGAGCAGGTCGAGCACGTCATTGCTTTCGTCGAAAGAGTCAGCGATGATTTCGTTGCAGTTGCGGATGAGTTCGCGGGCGACGAATTTCTCCATGATGATGCGCGCATGATACTCGACGTTGGCGGCAGAAGCAACCTGATTGGTCAGGGAGGCAAGGTAAGAGGCTCCGCCAACCAAATCCAGCATCTTTTCTTTGCGAAGTTCGTTGGTTACCGTGAGCAAGTCGATAGGTTGCGCCTGCGAGAAGAGCGTTTCGATGGCATGGAAGATATGCTGATGCGCTTCCAGATAGAACATCTTCTCTGAAAGGAAGTCCAGCACGGTGCTTACGGAGTTGTCGTTGAACATTAAGGCGCCCAAAACGGCGGCCTCAAACTCAACGGCCTGTGGCGTGATTTTGCCCGCATTGCCTAAGGTGTTCTCAATGCGATTGTAAGACAGGCCTTTTGAGACCTTGTTCTCGGTAACAGGTTTGTTCTCCATAAGTTATATTTGATTAAAGAATGATGTCGATTGGGGTGCAAAAGTCCGAAAAAAAATGGAGAAGACGCACGCTTTTCAGATAAACTTATGAACAAACGAAGAATGACCGATGGAGGGTTCAGGGAAGAAAGTCGGCATCGAAGGTGTAAGGCAGCAGGTCTTCGACGCTGCAGAAGCGGTAAACGGGACCGGTTTGTCCGGAGAGGATTATTTCAATGGGGCGGCCGAAACGTTTTTGGTATTCGTGCAGGGCTTGCCGGCAACTGCCGCAAGGCGACACGGGGCGCGAGAGCGGCACATCGGGGTTTATTGCGGTGATGGCAAGCATCATAAACGGCACATTCGGATATCGGGCCGAAGCTGCGAAAGCCGCTGTCCGCTCGGCGCACAGTCCGCAGGGATAAACGGCATTCTCTTGGTTGCTGCCTGTGACCGTTTCCCCGTTTTCCAGCAGGAGTGCGGCTCCCACTTGAAAACGCGAATAGGGAGCGTAAGCCCCGGCAGCAGCCTGTTCTGCCGCAGTTATCAGTTTTAATATGCTGTCCGGGATTTCTTTTCGGTCTTCATAGACGATGACCTCGGTTTCGATTTTCAATTTCTTCACGACAACACGGCAATTTAGATTCTGTCCAAAACGGTTTTGCAAAGCGTTTCGATTTGGTCTTGGTAGGTGTCGAGGAACTCCCCGGTGGTTCGGTTGGCGATAATCAGGCATACGGTAAGCGTGTGATGCCCAAGCAGGTTTCCTAATCCGTATATGGCGGAGCATTCCATTTCCATATTCGTGATTCGTTTGCCGTTAAAAGAGAATGATTCCATTCGGGCGTTGAGGTTGGGATACCTCAACGGGATGCGCAGTTGGCGTCCTTGCGGCCCGAAGAAGCCGGGTGCGCTCACGGTGATGCCTTGGTGCATGTCAAAGGCAATACGTTGCAGCATCTGCGGGTCGGCAGGCATACAATAGGGTTTAGAGAGGTTCTCGCCCCATCCCGTATGCTTTATGAAAGCATTTGCCAAATCCTCTTCGCTCCAATCGCCCCAGTCATAGAACTGCAGCAGGCTGTCGATGCCCAAACCGTCGGAGGCTGCAACAAAGGATCCGCAGGCGATGTCTGGCTGCAGTGCGCCTGAAGTCCCGATTCTGACAACGTTCAGTGCGCGGTGCTCGGTTTTGACTTCCATGCTCTTCAGATCGATGTTGGCAAGCGCGTCCAGCTCGGTAAGCACGATGTCGATGTTGTCTGTGCCCATGCCCGTAGAGATGGCAGAAATCCGCTTGTCGCCGTAATAACCTGTGATAGTGACAAGTTCGCGGTTGTGTTTTTTTGTCTCCACCCGGTCAAACAGCCTTGCAACAACGGGCACGCGCCCGGGGTCGCCGACAAGAATCACATTGTCAGCCAGTTCTTCTGGGTGCAAATTGAGATGATAGATTGACCCGTCCTTATGCCGGGGAAGTTCAGATGCTTGTATTTTCATGATGCTCTTTTTTTTGAATGGTGCAAACATACAAAAAAACGTGGCGCTTTTGTAGAAAAAAAACGCACAAATGTTGTTACTCGAACAGGTCGTTGAGCAGTTGGAGGTACTCGGCCGATTCGGCGCGTATCTGTTTGACGGCGGGGTTCTCGTTGAGTTCACCGATGACTGCGGTTCTTTCAGCCTCGTTGCGGAATGTGGTGTTGCGGAACTCGTTGTCGTAGTCTTTCTTGCGCGTGGCATAGACCTGGTCGCAGATGAACTGTTGTATCCGCTTGGCTTCGGCGACGGCTTTTGCCCACATCTCGTCTGTCAGCATTGTGATATCATTGCCGAAGAGCGTGAGAAGGGAGAAATAGGCATGGCGCACTTTCTCTTTCGGATAGGCAGCCCAGATTTCGTCATAGCGGCCGTGTATTTCTTTCCATGAGTTGAGAACGTTGCTGTTGATGTCGCGGATGAGGTTCTGAACGTCATAGTCGTGCATCAGTTGCCCGCCCATGTTTATCCAAGAACTTGGAATGTTGTTTTTGAACTCAAGGGCGAGGTCGTGGATGCTGGTGCCGGGGGTGTCTTTGAGATACAGGGTGATATTGCGGACGGCATAATAGACAATCATATCAGCGTAGGCATGGTAGGCTTCTACGGGCTTGATGATGCGGACTTTGCGTTTGCTGCATTCTACGCCTTCGCCATAGACCGTAATGCTGCGCACCTTGTCGGGTTCGTGTTCGAGCAGTTGATTGCCTATTGTCCGGAGGGCGTCGTCGTCGGCAGGCTGGTTGTGTTCTGCGGCTGTTAAGCACGACTTGGCGGTCCAGAGTTCCAGAAGTCTTCTGCCCTCCAGCACCTCTTCGATGGTGTCAGGAGCGAAAGTCTCGAACTCAATATGTTGGATTTTCCGTTTGCGGATGTCCCGTTTACGGTATTTGGCGGTGTTCCGGCCAAGGGCGAACATGTTGTACATCCACCAATATGCCGGCATCACTTCCAGCGCGTTGTCGGAAACGTTGTTGTTGACGAGGCTGAAAGGCAGTTGGATGTTCAGTTCGTGCGGAAAATCGCCTTTTGAGAGCAACGTGAACGAGGCGAACTTGGAGGAGTGCTTGACACTTGAACACAATCCGGGCCAGAAGCCGCGGCCGGCCACGATTTCGCCGTCGGTGGCGCGGCTGTTGTGGTTGGACCCGATGGTGGCGCCGGCTGCCAGGTTGCTCTGCCCCATCACGCAGGCCGATATGAGGAACGAGTTGTTGTGGTGCTGTTCGTGTGACGGGAATATGAGGTTGTTGAGCACCTCACAGCACGAAATGGTGGAGTTGTCGCCCAGTACGGAGTAAATCACCCGCGCGCCGTATTTGAGATTGCAGTTGTCGCCCAGCACAAACCGGGTGGCCACGACAGAGTAGAAAATGTGGCAGCCGTATCCCGTGATGCCGTTCACCATAATGACGCCTTCGCCGATCTGGGTCGGTTCCTCTTTGGAAGAGTTGATGGTGATGTTCTTGAGTTTGTTGGCGCCTTTGATGTAACAGTACGGACCGATTTTGGTGTCTTTCAGAATCCAGGTGTTCTTGATGACACAGGCCTCTCCGATGGTGCCGTAATAGCCCCGGTGGTTGTCAAAACTGTTTTGGGTTATCTCTTTGAGCCGTGACTGCAACTGCTTGTTGTCGGCGTATTTCGCCCACAAGTACGCGTCGGCGGTGATCATGCCGTCAAAGGGCAGGATGGCACGTCCGCCATTCTCGTTCATCACGTCCAGCCAGACGCGAACGTCTTCCGGCTCGCCCTCTTTGATGATGCCGTTGCCGAACTTGGCATGGTTTGTGTTCGATATCTCTTGAATGTTGAACAGGACACAACGGTCCCCGATGATGTAGTTGGCCATGTAATGCACGTCGTGGATGGCTACGTCGTCGCCGATGTCACACGATATGATGCTGCTCCCCGTGATGCCGGCCGGCAGCCTGAGGTCGTGGTATTGCAAGGTCACTTTCCGCACACGCCCGATGCGCACCAAACCGAAGAAGTGGTTGTTACGCACCATGTTGGTGTCAAAAATGTCGGTGACCCAAAGGTCGTCCCAATTGGAGCAGGTGTTGCCGTTGATGACTAGCCGCTCTATCTCGTCAGAACGGAGATGACGCCAGCCCGTGTCAGGCGCTTTTACTTGCAGGTTGCGGTAGTAAAACTCGTCATGACCGTCGTGCAGGTATTGATTGTCGATGAAATTCTGGTATATACGGTCGTAGGGGAGTATAGTTACGTTATCCATTGTGTTGTCCATTGTGAGTGTTTTTTTGTTTTAATGTGTTGAAATATAATGTCTTGTGTGGATTGTGGGTTGGCGTTGATTTTAAAACAGGTTGCAAAAATAACATTTTCGGGAAACACTATGTTGTTTTCCGAAACTTTCTCCCCACGGCAGCCGCACGAAACAGAGTTTAGAGTTTAGAACTTAGAACTTAGAGGCGTTACGCGTGTTGCCCCTCAT
>CAVIPZ010000071.1:0-9343 GCA_963644715.1 bacterium
GTATTGGGTGGTGGGTTGGCACACCAACCCTGCCAAGGGCGTGACAGAGCAGGGCTCTTCCGGCTCTCCGCTCTTCAACGCCAACGGCCTTATCATCGGTGACCTCAGCACGGGCAGCAGCGCTTGCGACAACCTCGACGGCACCGACAACTACGGCAAGATTTCGTACTCGTGGACCAATAACAACAATACCAGCAACAGCCACAAACTGCAGCCGTGGCTTGACCCCGACAATACCGGTACCAAGGTGCTGCAAGGCATCCATTATAACGGCACGCCTGCAAACCTCAAAGAGGTAGAGATGCCCGTGCGCGCTCTGTCGGTGAGCCCTAACCCTACCAGCGGCAACGTTGTGGTGACCGGAAATTTTGAATCAGAGTCAGGTGTCTGCCATATATATAATATGATGGGTGTGCTGGTACATACTGAAAATGTACCGCTCGGCTCGTCTGTGAATATGGACCTCAGCAGCCTTCCTAACGGCATCTACCTGATGGAGATGGTTTGCGGCAACGTTGTTTACAAATCAAAATTGGCTATAGCCCGATAGGTGCGCCGCAGATAGAGGCCTTGAACAGCAACCCCATTTTGTCAACGGCATATCTGCCTCCCATTGAATGGCTTGCCTTGTTGGCAGGCGGGGAGGTGCGGCTGGAGCGGCTGGAACACTATCAGAAACAAAGCTACCGCAACAGAACTTGCGTTATGACGGGCAACGGCGTGCAGCACCTCTCCGTGCCTGTGCTGCACAGTGCGACCAAGATGCCCGTTTCAGAGGTCAGGATCGAGTACAAGACTCCGTGGCAGCGCAACCATTGGCGCACCCTGGTTTCGGCTTACGGAAACAGCCCCTATTTCCTCTTCTACCGCGATGCTTTACAGCCTTTTTACGAAGAAAAAACCGAGTTTCTGTTCGAGTTCAACCTGCGCCTTGTGCAGATATTGCTCCAACTGATGGGCATCCGCAAGCGTGTGGCATTGACGGACACGTTTGAGCCTTTGCAAGACGGAGATACGAGAACAGCTATCCGCCCCGGAGCAAGCGCCAAGGAGGACTATCCTTTTAAGATTGCAGAACCTTATTGCCAGGTTTTTGCAGAACGCTACGGCTTTGTTCCCAACTTGTCGGCCGTTGACCTGCTGTTTAATGTGGGACCTGACAGCAGCACATACTTGCTGCGCCAATACAGACGCTTCAACCAGGAATCAGGACAATGAAAAAGAGTGGTCTGAACATAGTCGAGCGTTTGTACCATTTTGTCAAGCAGTTGCTGGACAGGGTGACCTATTCGCAGGAACTGTTCGAGGACGATGTCTGGACGCTCCGCTTCTCCCCAAAGCAGCGCCATCAACTCAGGTACTCCGCACGCCAAAAACAGTTTTCGCTGTCAATACGCAGCACCGACGACATCTTCAAATACTTGCTGATGATCTGCATGGGGCTGATGCTGGTAGTTATGCTGTCAATGAGCATTCACGCCGGAGTCTCGTCGCACGAACTCGCGCAGGACAGCTATTCGGCTCAGGTCTATGACCATTTTCACCGCACCGGCGACCGCGACGCTTATAAAAGTCATCCCTTTGCCTCAACACAGGCGCAGTATGTTGACTTGCTGGTGTATTCGGTGTGCCGTGCGTTCCATGTCAACGATTCCTTCTTGGTGCGACATCTGCTGAGCGCGTTTTTGGGATGGATGATTGTGTTGTACCTCTCTGTATTGGTTCTCAAGGTCTTCAACTGGCGGGCGGCATTCTTCACGGCATTCTTCCTCTTCATATCGCCTCGCTTTCTCGGCTATTCGCTCAACAATCTGGTCGATGTGACCTTTGCTTTCGGTTTTGTGTTTGCCATCACGCAGATTTACTATTTCTGCCGTGAGTTGCCCGTGATTCATCCCTCGCGCTATGCCAAAATACTGGCTGGCACGTTCATCGCCCTGTCGTCCTATAATGCCGGATTTGTGCTGCTTCACTTCCTTATGGTTTTTGTGCTGCTTAACTTTTTGCTGTACAACCCTGTACGCAAAATTTTCACCCAGCAGTACCTTCGAACGTTCGGTACGCTATGCCTGTTGCTGGTCTGCACGGTGGTTATCGTCTATGGCGTACATTCTTTCTTTACGCTCTTTATGGTGAAGTCAACAGAGATGCCCGGCAACGCTTTCACGCTGCTGACGGCCAATTACCCCGTGGCGCAGAACCAGCTCTTCAAAGGCCACCTTATCGGTCCTGACAATTTCCCGCAGAACTATTTATCGACCATTCTGTTCATTACCACCCCGACGATTATCCTGATCGGTTTCCTGCTTTTTTTCATCTTTTTCAAGACGGCAGTGAAATCGCTGAAACTGTTTTCGATATTCATATTCCTCTATTCTTTCCTGTATTGTATCCATAAAGTGAAATTCAGTTATATGAATGTGGACACGGTATGGGTGATTTATTACTGCATCTATCCGCTGTTCATGTTGATAGCCGCGGGCGGCATAGAGTGTACGCTGCGCTGCATCGACGACAAATACACGAACATTGTAGTGCTGGGCATCATTGCCCTGCTGTCTTTTATGCCCGTGCGCCACATCGTCTATAACAGGCCGTTGATCTTACTTTACTTTAACGAGATTTCGGGCGGAATACAGAACGCCTACGGAAAGTATGAACTTTATTGCAATGACGCTGCCAACCGACAGGCTTGCCAAAGGCTGAAGAAGCATGTCTATCGCAACGACATCAGCCTTTCGCCTGAAGCACGCAAGGTGATAGTGGCCACAAACGGGAACGGAATCTGCAGCTATTTCTTTGCCCCCGACACCGCCTTGATACAATTGGTGCAAAAGCCGTTCAATAAGGCTGATACCACATGGGACTACTACATCGACTTCTGTTATTGCGAGCCGTCTGACTTGCTGCGCGAGGGGGTATGGCCGTTTGATACCGCCTTTTACAGCATGAATGTTGATACAAAACCCATTGTGTCATTTTACCGCAACCGCTACCGTCAGGAACAGAACAGGCAACATATTCAAGCCGAGGTTGCCGAGCACGCCCGCATTGACAGTCTGGAGACCCTGTTTCTGGAAAAAATGAACTTGAAATAATTTTTTATCTTTGCAAATCTTGAAAAAAAGCGAACAAATAGGTATGATTGAATACAATACTAAGCGTAATAGGCTGATTATCAGGGAGTATGGGCGCAATGTCCAAAAGATGATTGAAGATGCGATGAAGATTGAAGACCGCGAGCGCCGCAATGAGACCGCCCGTGCTATTGTGCGTGTGATGGACCAACTCAACGACCTGAACGAGCCAGACCTGAAAGCAAAACGGGAGTCTTCCGACTATTGGCACAAGTTGTGGAACCACCTTTTCATCATGTCGGGTTATATGCTGGATGTAGATAGCCCGTTTCCGAAACCGAGTCCTGACGACCGTCGCCACAATGTGGTCAAACCAGACTATAACAAACACCATATTATGTTCAGGACTTACGGGCGCAATATGGAGAACATCATCAAAATGGTGTCCAGTTATCCCGAAGAGGTACGGGCACAATTGGTGCAGCCTTTAGCCAATCACCTGAAGATGATGTATTTGACCTACAACCGGGATTCTGTGAACGACGCGTTGATTGCGCATCAGATCCACGAAATCTCGGGCGGAAAACTTACAGTGCCCGAAGATTTCACCTTTATAGCCACCAGCGACTTGCTGCACACGGTCAACAGCAATGCCTCGTTTTATGTGACACCGCCCAAAGCCAAGAAGAAAAAGAAGAAGAAAAAAAAGAAAAAAACAACAACGCCCGCAATATGAACATGATGGAGGTGGCTGAAGTCACAAAGACATTCGGAAACTACAAGGCGCTTGACAGGGTTTCGCTATCCATGCCCGAGGGTGCTGTTTATGGGCTTTTGGGGCCTAACGGCGCAGGCAAGACTACGCTTATCCGCATCCTTAACCGCATCACGCTGCCTGATTCCGGCGAGGTGCTTTTCAGAGGACGGCCGATGCAGGAGAGCGATGTGCGCGACATTGGCTACCTGCCCGAGGAACGTGGCCTCTACAAGAAAATGAGGGCCGGCGAGCAGGCGATGTATTTGGCACGCCTCAAGGGACTTGACAAGGCTACGGCATACCAGCGGCTGCAAGAGAAATTCAAGCAGTATGGAATCCTTGACTGGTGGCACCGCCCCGTGGAGGAACTCTCGAAAGGCATGCAGCAGAAACTGCAGTTCATCACGACGATTTTGCATAAGCCTTCGTTCCTGATTCTCGACGAACCTTTCAGCGGCTTTGATCCCATAAATGCCAACCTCTTGAAAGAAGAGATTTTACGGCTGAAAGCGGAGGGGACAACAATTGTGCTGTCAACCCACAATATGGCTTCCGTTGAGGAGATCTGCGATGAGATAGCGCTTATCAACCACGCCCGGAAGATATTGGAGGGCAATATTTACGATGTCAAGAACCGCTTCAAGAAGCATATCTATAACGTTGAGGTTGCCGACGGCCTTGCCGGACAAATCCAATGGGAGGTCACCCCGTTTGAACTGCTTGACACCCAAACGCAACCCCATTCAACTGTCTTTTCCGTGAAAATCAAGGCCGGCAGTTCCGCCAATGACCTTCTACGGCTGATGATGGACCGGGGAACGGTTGTCTCTTTTCATGAGGTGCTGCCTACCATGAACGAGATTTTCATAGAACAGGTGGAGTCTTTTAACCGGAATAACCAGCATGAACAATAGAATATCGCTTATCATCTCACGCGAGTACCTGACGAGGGTCAGGAAAAAATCGTTCCTCATCCTGACAATCTTGCTGCCGGTGCTGCTGGCGGCGATAATTGTGCTGCCGGTGCTGCTGCTGATGTCAAGCGAAGAGAACAGAAAGTCGAACGTGCTGGTCGTGGACGACACGACCATTTTCCTCAACGCTTTCAAGAATACCGAAAACACTACATACAGTTACCGTTCTGGCGACATCAATGCCTTGAAAGAGGAGGCTTTTTCGCAGGAGAAGTACGACTGCGTGTTCCATATTCTCGACAACAGCCAAGGACTCAAGGCCAACTTGTTTTACCACAACAGTCTCCCGTCGGGGCTGCAGAGCTCGTTGGAAAGCCAGATGAACGAGGTTTTCTTCAACCGCATTTTGCAGGATTCTCTCCACATAGACCCCGCAAAGTTTGAGAAAATGCAAGAACTGACTCGGGCCAGCGTGACGAATGTGCTGGTGGATGACAAGGGCAAGGAGCATGAAAACGCCTCCGAGATGAACGAGATGATGGGCATGGCCTGCGGCTTTCTGATCTATTTTGTCATTATGGTGTTCGCCAGTCAGGTGCTTCGTGGCGTGCTGGAGGAGAAGAGCAATCGTATCGTGGAGGTGCTCGTCTCTTCAGTGAAACCAAGCGAACTGCTTGTCGGCAAGATTGTTGGCATCGGTTTAGTTGGGATTACACAGTTCCTGATCTGGTTGCTGCTTACGTTCGCGCTCATCTTCGTGATACAAGGCATAGGTCCTGACTTATTGGGCGGCGGACAGGCTGCCGATGCCGCCGACCCGGCCTCGCCAAGCCTTTTCCAGCAAATCAACAACTATTTTCCGATCTCTTTCACGCAGATAATTCTTTGCTTCTTTTTCTTCTTTGTGGTAGGATACCTGATTTACGCAACGCTCTATGCCGCTACCGGCTCGGTGGTGGATAGCGAAAGCGACTCGCAACAATATACGCTGCCGGTCACGATGCCGCTGCTCCTTTCTATTGTTATGGTTCCGTATATGTCGGCAAGTCCGGGCAGCAGCCTTACGTTCTGGCTTTCAATGATACCGCTGACGTCGCCGATTGCTATGATGGTGCGGCTGCCGGCAGGCGTGCCGCTGTGGCAACTGCTGCTTTCAATGGCAATATGTGTGCTGTTTCTGCTCCTGTGCATCCGCATTGCCGCAAAGATGTACCGCACAGGCATCCTGATGTACGGCAAAAAAAGCAGTTGGAAAGAGATTATAAGGTGGATCAGAAAAGCTTAAGTTTTCAATGCTGACGAAGAATATCAATAAAGAAAACCTGATTTAAGAATTTGATTTTTTATGGAAGAACTGATTGATGAACTGAAAAAAGGGATTATAGAAGTGCTGAATCTCGAAGGGATGAAGCCGGAAGACATTGACGAAAACGCTCCGCTCTTCGGCGACGGGCTCGGGTTGGACTCTATCGATGCCCTTGAACTGATTGTGTTGATGGAGAAAAACTACGGGATAAAACTCGCCAATGCGGAAGAGGGGAAGAAAATATTCCAGTCGGTGCGTGTGATGGCTGATTACATAGCCGCAAACAGGACAAGATAGGGTAGCCCATGTGCCGGATTGTGGTGACAGGAACAGGCATTGTGTCTGCGCTCGGCATCGGGAAAGCGGAGACGCTGGCAAAGCTGATGGCAGAGCATCGCGCGTTGCACCCTGTGCAATATGTCAGCACGATACACGCCAACTTGCCTGCCGGCGAAGTGCCGTACAACGATGACGAACTGAAACGTCTGCTTTCTGTTTCGCCCGACACCAAAATAGCCCGCTCTTCGCTGCTTGGACGCTTGGCCTTGCAAGAGGCTTTGTCGGAAGCCCGGCTGACAGGGAAAAACCTCAAACGCGTTGCTTTCATCAATGGCAATACGGTCGGCGGCATGGAGAAGACAGAGCGTTTTTATGATGATTTTTTTGAAAATGACGAAAACGACGCCTACATTGCCTTGCACGACTGCGGCGCATGCACTGATGTGATTGTGCAAGGGGCGGATGCCCGCTTTGACCTTGTGACTACGATATCCACGGCTTGCTCGTCAGCGGCCAATGCCCTTGTGGCAGCCGCCAACCTTATCCGTGCCGGTCTTGTTGACATTGCCGTGGCCGGCGGCACAGAATGCCTCTCCCGTTTTCACCTTAACGGGTTCAACGCCTTAAGGATTCTCGACAGCGACCCCTGCCGTCCCTTTGACGCTCGCCGCAACGGGCTCAATTTAGGCGAGGGCGCCGCTTATCTGGTGCTTGAAACGCCAACGTCGGCTGCCCGCCGCAACGTGCCTCTGCTTTGCGAATTGTCAGGCTATGCCAACGCCTGCGACGCTTACCATCAGACCGCCACATCTCCCGACGGCGCCGGCGCCGTGCTTGCAATGAACAATGCGCTGGCGATGAGCGGACTGCAACCCTCTGACATCGATTACGTGAACGCTCACGGCACCGGCACCGCCAACAACGACCTTAGCGAAGGCATGGCCTTGATGCGCGTGTTCGGAAAAGATATGCCGTGCGTGTCTTCTACAAAGTCAAGCACAGGGCATGCCACCAGTGCGACAGGCAGTATCGAGAGCGTCATCGCCGTGCTGACGCTGCAACACCGTTTTGTGCCCGCAAATGTCGGCTTCGATGCTAAAATGCCCGAGCTCTCGTTCACCCCCGTGGCTCATGTGCAGGAGAATGTGGAACTGCGTCATGTACTCAACAATTCGTTCGCCTTTGGCGGCAACGACACGGCCTGCATTTTCTCCATTCCCGGAACGGCTTCGACGCATTTTCCCCAAAAACAAAGGATTGCGGTCTATCTTCGCTCCGCCTCCCAAATATCTGCCCAGAAACCCTTGTCTGACGACTGGTTCGGGAAGCCAGAAATGTTGCAGCATGTCTTAAACGAGCCGCAAGACCCCGACTATGCCGGTTTTTTTTCGCCAATGGAATCGCGGCGTATGGGCAAACTGCTAAAGCGTGCTGTAGCAACCTCCTTGGTGGCGTTGGGCGAATACGGGATGCCCGATGCGGTCATCACCGGTACGGGCTTGGGCTGCATGTACAATACCGAGAAGTTTCTCCGCGCGATGTTAGACAACGGCGAGGAATATCTGCAGCCTACGTTCTTTATGCAGTCCACCCACAATACGATTGGCTCGCAGATTGCAATAAGGCTGAAGTGCCATGGCTATAACAGCACCTATGCTCACCGCGGCACCTCGTTTGACAGCGCTTTGCTGGACGCATACATTCAGATGCAACTCGGCCAGTTGCGTAGCGCGCTGGTGGGCGGACACGATGAGGTGACCCCAGCCTGTTTTGAACTGTTGGGCAAGTTAGACTGCTGGAAAAAACAGCCTGCTGCGTGCAACGAATTGAGGAAATCTGCCTCTAAGGGCACGCTTGCCGGCAGCACCTCGTGCGCTATGTTGCTTTCAGCCAGTCCGGGTGAGGACGCGCTCTGCCGGATTGCCGGGATGACGATGCTGTACGCACCCGAAGTCCCGGAACTGCAAGCCGCAGCAAACCGCCTGCTCGCACTCGAAGGCATAGCCCCGGAGAACGTCTCCGCTGTCGTGGCCGGTCTCAACGGTGATTGCGACAACGACCGCATATATCTCGACTTTGTCCGCAACTTCTGCCCAAATGTGCCTGTGATGTGGTACAAACATCTCTTCGGCGAGTCTTTTTGCGCCTCTGCGCTTGGCGTGTATGCCGGCGCGTTGGCGCTGCGTCGCCGCCAAATTCCGGCACATCTTCGTTACGACGAGGGCACCGCTCCCGTTCATCTGCAGTATTTGCTGGTACATAATCATTTTCATAATAAAGATCATACTCTAATACTATTGGCATCATGTTGACGCTTTTTCTGCTTATAGTTTTGCAGTCTGTACTGCTTGTGGCCGCCCAAAGCCTGCTGAAAGTCTCGGTAGAGTTGTTCGGCACATTTTCATGGAGCTGGGCCTATTTCAAGACCGTCTTCACCACATGGCAGTTCTTCCTTTCAGGGGTGTGCGCACTCTCAGCTATGCTGCTATGGATGCATATCCTCAAACATTATGAGTTCGGGCTGGCCTATCCGTTGTTGTCCATCAGTTATGTCATCGGGCTTCTTGCCGCCTGTTTTGTCTTTCACGAGGCTGTGCCGCTGACGCGCTGGATTGGCGTGGCTATCGTTATGATTGGTGTTTTCTTTATTGTTAAATAGCAGAAAAACAGATTGTTATAAGATGAAAAGATATTTGGCCATCATTTTTATGCTGTTGTGCTGCCCGGAAATGAAAAGCCAGCAGACTGAAATCACAGGCAAAGAAAAAGAGGCTCTCGTTGCCGAAATTGACAAGGCATACCGTAACGTGAAGACTTTAAGCGCTTCGTTTACACAGGAGAAAAGTTCGTCAATGCTTGCCGAAAAGGCGGTGCAGAAAGGCACGCTCCATTACAAAGCCCCGGCAAAGATGCGTTGGGCCTATACCTCGCCTGAGGCTATGGCCATAGTTTTCAGCGACGGGAAAGCAGTGCTGCAGAACAAAAAAGGCATGTCTGCACCCAATAAAAT
>CAVIPZ010000072.1:0-9129 GCA_963644715.1 bacterium
CACCCGTATTGTACCAGTTGTGGTAATCATGAACCAACTTTTGGTTCCAACCAAAATACCATAAAAGTGTTAGTACGACAGGGACGACAGAGGCTATTATGAGCTTGCGAAGTCTTGTTCGGTCGATAATCCGTGAAAATAAAAGCGGAACAAGATATATGAAATAGATGGCAGCCGGAATCTTTGAGAGGGCGGCTAAAGAAGCCAAAAGCAAATACAAAGCCAAGTGAAAAAGCCTGCCCTGCTGCAAATAACGGCCTGCATAATACATCCCGATAAACATCAATGAAATACAGTAAGTGTCGGGCATCATCTTGCGCGAGAACGAAAACCAAACGGAGGAGAGCAGAATCAAGGACGACAACAACACTGCCTTTCGGGAGAAACCTATCAATTGCAGCAATTTAGCAAAGAAGATCACACCCAACGATGAGACCGCCAGATTGATAAGCCTCCCGTACCAGTCGCGGAAGCCGAAAAGTTTGGATAATAGAAAATGCAGATAATTGAGTGAAGGAAATTCCATAGCCACAATGCCAGTATGATCGCCGCAGTCGTCAACGCGCGGATAGAAGATATTGGCATCCGTTTCATAAAAGTTTCGTGCCACCATCAGTCCCGTCACTTGCCGCCAGTTGTGGCCTGTCTCGAGCGGCGGGTTCGTAATCCCATACAGTCGCAGCAACGCAAAAAGAAGCACATAAAACGGCACACTTGAAAAAATGCGTTTCAGAGAAAGAAAAAAAGAGGAGGAAAAATGCGTTTTCATAGCACGCACTTCATTCAATCGTTGGTTTCTTGCATCTTGTTCAGCGCTTTCTCGGCTGCGGCCTGTTCAGCTTTCTTGACAGAAATGCCCATACCCTCGGCATAAAGTTCACCGTTAATGGCAAGACAAGAACGATATTGACGCTCCTTTTTCACCAGTTCGGAAGTAAAGTGGACGCTTTGCTTGTTTTTTTGCGCCCATATCAGAATGCGGCTCTTGTAATCATCGTCAACCTCGTGAATGACATCAATATCGAGATGAACAAGGAAAATGTTGTTGATGAGGATATTGTAAGTCTTTTTGAAGCCTTGGTCGACATATATGGCACCTACCACGGCCTCGAAAGCATTGCCGTCAGCATAAACCGCTGCCGCATTGGCATGAATACGGATCATATCGTGAAGACCTATTTTGCAGGCGAGGGCATTGAGCCTGTTCCGGTTCACCAGTTTTGACCGCATACGGGTGAGCGAACCTTCATCCTCAAGCGGGTATTTGTGGAAAAGGAAATCTGCTACAACTGCACCTAAGACTGCATCGCCGAGGTATTCGAGTCTTTCGTTGTTAAGTCTGCCGCAAAAAGCGTCCATATTGGCCGCAGAACGGTGCGTAAGAGCCGTCCTGTAAACATCCGGATGTTTAATCCTGAAACCGAAAACATTGCGGAAATAGGCCCGAATTTCCTTGTCCGAATGTTCCATAGATGTTACGGTTGAAATTTTTTGAAGAGCACAGAAACATTGTGACCGCCGAATCCGAAAGAGTTGGTGATGCCGACATTAACTTCGCGGCTGACCGTAGTGTTGGCGGCATAGTTCCAGTCTTGAGGCAATTTAGGGTCAAGGTGCTCAAGATTGATGGTGGGGTGTATAATGCCGTCTCGTATGGAAAGAATGACGGCAATGCTTTCGATGGCTCCGCTGGCTCCGAGCAGGTGTCCGGTCATCGACTTTGTTGAATTGAACGTCATCTTGCGGGCATGGTCGCCAAATACTTTCTGTATGGCCACACATTCCGAAATATCGCCCAAAGGTGTTGAGGTGGCGTGCATATTAATATAGTCAACCTCTTCAGGTTTGACATCTGCGGCGCGAAGCGCTTGTTCCATAGAGAGAATGGCGCCGCCGCCGTTAGGGTCTGGTGCAGTAGCATGGTAAGCGTCTGCAGACATCCCCACACTGCCAAGTTCGGCATAGATGGTAGCTCCGCGGGCGATGGCGTGTTCCATCTCTTCGAGAATGAGGGTGGCGGAGCCCTCGCCCATCACAAAGCCGTCGCGTTCCACGTCAAAGGGGCGTGACGCTTTTTGCGGATTGTCGTTGCGCACAGAGAGCGCGTGCATAGCATCAAATCCGCCGATGGCCGTTTCCACAATGCTGGCTTCAGTGCCGCCCGTGAACATTACATCAGCATTGCCGCACTGAATGAGCCGCAAGGCATCGCCTATGGCGTTTCCAGACGAGGCACAGGCAGAACTGGTGACGTATGCGGGACCTTTAAGCCCGAATTTCACCGAAATATAGCCGGAAACCATATCCGACAGCACCCTGATAATAAGATAGGGACTGAAACGCGGCGTGTTTCCGTTCTCGAAAAAGGCATTAGCACCAGCCATAATAGAAGAGAAGCCGCCTACGCCTGTTCCGTAGATGGCTCCTATTCTTGTTTTGTCCATAGCATCCAAATCAAGACCCGAGTCACGCAACGCCTGTATAGCCGTAACCATAGCGTATTGCGCACAGGGATCCATCCGCTGGATATCTTTTGGATTAAGATAATCCAAAGCATTGAAGCCCTTTATTTCGCACCCGAATTGAGTTTTGAATTTTTCGGGATTGAAGCGAGTAATAGTAGCAGCCCCTGAAACGCCGTTCAAGAGGGAATGCCAATATTCAGATACATCGTTACCGACTGGAGTAAGTGCGCCCAGACCGGTAACAACTACTCGTTTGAGCTTCATTAAGGAGAGGATGTAGAAAAGGTAATCCTGAACTATTTAGAAGAAAGTTTGTTCTCGATATAGGCAACAGCATCGCCCACTGTCGTAATCTTTTCAGTCTCTTCATCAGGAATCTTGATGCCAAAAACATTTTCGAATTCCATAATCAGTTCTACCGTATCAAGGGAGTCTGCGCCGAGGTCGTTAGTGAAACTCTTTTCTGGCGTTACATCAGCAGCGTCAACACTTAATTTTTCTGCAATGATGGATTGTACTTTTTCTAAAATTTCTGACATAGTTGATTGTTTTAAAATAGGCTGCAAAAATACATTTTTTTTGCATACAGCCAAAAAAAACAAATTGCTGATTATATGGGTGTTATCCGCAAAAATCGTTGTCAGAAGCCAAGATATAGCAACATTTTTCGAAGATTATTGAAACAAATGAAATACAAAGAGAGAACCTGTGTAAGGTTCTCTCTTGAAGTAAAAATATTAAAAGATTGTATGATTTGTCAAAAGATTGAAGAAATATCTTCTATGTTATCTGGAGCCTTTGTCCTTGCTTCCAGCGTGTCCTCTGAAGATACGTGTCGGGGCGAACTCGCCGAGTTTATGGCCGACCATATTCTCAGTAACATAAACAGGAATGAACTTGTTGCCGTTATGCACTGCGATAGTAAGTCCGACAAAGTCGGGAGAAATCATCGAAGCGCGTGACCACGTCTTGATGGTGCTTTTCTTGCCAGACTCCTGAGCGGCTATCACACGTTGTTCCAGTTTGTAATGAATATATGGACCTTTTTTTAATGAACGACTCATAGTTTAGGGATTTTAGATTATTTCTTTCTTCTTTCGATAATATACTGCGTAGAATTCTTCTTCGGGTGTCTTGTCTTGTAGCCCTTGGAAGGAATGCCTTTGCGGGAGCGGGGATGTCCGCCGGATGCACGGCCTTCGCCTCCGCCCATCGGGTGGTCAACAGGGTTCATAACAACGCCACGGTTGCGCGGGCGTCTGCCGAGCCAGCGGCTTCTGCCGGCCTTGCCGGACACCTCGAGGCTGTGGTCGCCGTTGGAGACGATGCCGATGGTAGCCTTGCAAGCGCAGAGAATCATACGGGTCTCGCCTGAAGGCAATTTAATGATGGCATACTTTCCGTCGCGTGACATAAGCTGGGCGTAAGAGCCTGCGCTGCGTGCGATCTTGGCGCCTTGGCCGGGGCACATCTCGATATTATGGATGATAGAGCCGAACGGAACTTCACCTACCGGGAGGCAGTTGCCGAGGTCAGGGGATACGCCTGAACCGCTTACGATAACTTGACCGACCTTAAGACCGTGGGGCGCCACAATGTAGCGTTTCTCGCCGTCTGCATAAAAAACCAAAGCGATACGAGCGGAGCGGTTAGGGTCATACTCGATAGTCTTTACTGTTGCAGGGATACCGTCCTTGTTGCGTTTGAAATCGATGATACGGTACATCTGCTTGTGGCCGCCGCCGCGGTAGCGGACCGTCATTTTACCACTGTTGTTTCTTCCGCCTGTCCTGTGTTTCGGACACAGCAAGCTCTTTTCGGGCGTGCTGGTGGTAATGTCATCAAATGCGCTGATTACTTTGAAGCGCTGACCCGGCGTTACTGGTTTGTACTTCTTTAATGCCATCTTTTTTAAATATTACTATAAAAATCAATTTTTTGATCCTTATCCACGAACACGTAGGCCTTCTTGAAATTGTTCTTCTGACCTGTTATGACGCCGGCTTTTGTATTGCGGTTCGTGACTTTTCCGCGCTGGATCAAAGTATTAACGCGGACAACTTTTACACCATAGACTGCCTCAACCTCGCGTTTGATTTCGGGCTTGGTTGCCTCTCGGGTCACCATGAAACCATAACGGTTGTATTTCTCGGCCGTCTGCGTCATTTTCTCGCTGATGATGGGTTTTATAATGATGCTCATTTTCTTCTCTTTTAAAGGTTTTGAAATTATTCGCCTAACATTTTGTCAAGCTCCGGCAGGCTGCCTTCGCAAATGATGAGGTGTTTGGCGTTCAGCACGTGGTAAGTATTGGCTTCGCTGGCGCGCATGACTTGCGTTTTCGGAAGATTGCGGGCGGAAAGGAACACGTTTTGGTTGGTTTCCGGAAGAAGCAGGAGGGTCTTCTGGCCTTCAAGGTTCAGGTTCTTGAGCACTGCCTTGTAAGCTTTCGTCTTAGGAGCGTCGAAACTGAAATCTTCCACAACGGTAATGTTGCCTTCTCTCTGTTTGTAGGTGAATGCAGAGAAACGGGCCAGCCTTTTCAGCTTTTTGTTGAGCTTGAAAGAGTAGTCTCTCGGATGAGGTCCGAACACGGTGGCGCCGCCTCTGATTGTCGGGCTCTTGATGCTGCCGGCACGTGCGCCGCCGGTACCTTTCTGTCTTTTGAGCTTGCGCGTGCTGCCTGAAACGGTGGAACGCTCAAGGGTGTTGTGGGTGCCCTGTCTCTGGTTTGCCAAATATTGTTTCACGTCAAGCCAAATAGCATGATCGTTAGGTTCTACATTGAAGATACGGTCATTCAATGTAACCGTTCTTGCAGCCTCGCTGCCGTCTGTTTTATATACTTTTAGCTCCATCTCTCAATGATTATATAAGATCCATTTGCTCCGGGTACGGAACCTTTTACTACTAATAAATTCTTTTCCTTGACGATTTTCAGAATCTGAAGGTTGATGACCTTAACTTTGGCATTGCCCATCTGACCTGCCATACGCATGCCCTTGAACACGCGGGATGGATACGAAGATGCACCCATAGAACCCGGGGCTCTCAAACGGTTGTGCTGGCCGTGCGTGGCATCGCCTACGCCGCCGAAACCATGACGTTTCACAACGCCTTGAAAACCTTTACCCTTGGAAATGCCGCTCACGTCAACGAACTCGCCCTCTGAAAATACGGTCACGTCCAAAACCTCGCCGAACTTCTTCTTTGAACCCTCCTCAAAACGGGTGAACTCACGGAGAATCTTCTTCGGCGTTGTGCCGGCCTTTGCAAAATGACCCTTCAAAGGCTTCGTGGTGTTCTTTTCTTTCTTCTCGTCATAACCCAATTGGATTGCACTGTAGCCGTCCTTCTCGACGGTCTTGACTTGCGTTACTACGCAAGGACCAGCCTCTAGTACTGTGCACGGCACTATCTTGCCGGAGGCATCATAGATGCTAGTCATCCCAATTTTTTTTCCTATTAATCCTGACATTTTTTGTTGATTTATGAATTTTATAGTGTCTTTCTCTACATTTACAATAAACCCTGTTTTTCGCTATCTGCTTGTTAACAAGACAGTTATGAACTCAATTCGGTTTATTGCAACAAGTGCGCAAATATACATTTTTTTTTATCCAAGACTCTGTGCATAAATATTTTTCTTTACGCCTACCGCGTGAAGACGTACTGCAAGATATTGGCGCCCATTTTCAACGCCTTGGCGCGCGTCTCTTCGGAGTCTTTGTGTACGGTATAGTCTTCCCATCCGTCGCCGAGGTCACATTCGTAAGTGAACAGGAATACCATCCTGCCCTCCCAAAACAACGCTAACGCTTGCGGGGGCTTGTTGTCGTGCTCGTGTATCTTGGGCAAGCCGTTCGGGAAGTCATATTTCTGGTGGAATATGGGATGGCTGAAAGGCAGTTCCACCAGTTCGAGTTCTGGGAACACTTTCTTCATCTCTTTCCGGATAAAGGGCGAAAGTCCATAGTTGTCATCAGCATGGAAAAAACCGCCGGCTATGAGGTACTGGCGCAGGTTTTCCGCCTCGGCATCGCTGAACACGATGTTGCCGTGTCCTGTGGCATGCACGTATGGGTACTGGAAAATGTCGGCGCTGCCTACATCCACTGTGGCGGGCTTGGCATCCAATGCCATGCCGAGGTTCTGGTTGCAGAACTTTATGAGGTTAGGCAAAGATGTGGGGTTGGCGTACCAGTCGCCGCCGCCGCTGTATTTCAGCAAAGCCAACTGTTGCGCCGAGAGTGACATTACCGCCAACAACAGCAAGGATAATAGCCCTGTTTTTTTCATATTCATCCTGTTTTTTGATTCTTTCCTTGTCGGCATCAATAGCCGCCGTTCCATTTCCGCAAAAACCATTCTATGCCCAAAAGCAACACTATAGCGGCAAGATACCACGGCGAATTGAGCAGCACGCTGTACTTTTTCTGGTACGTTGCAATGGGCTTGATGTTGTCGTTTGCCTTGATTTCTTGGACAACTTTTTGCATGTCCGCCTTTATGAAGAAGCGACCGCCGGTAGCTGATGCCATGTTTTTCAGCAATTCGTGGTCAGCCACCAGATTGGCCGTCTCCACCATCACAGGCTGCACGGCGAAATGCCCTTTTTTCTCAAGCCGCCTGTTTCCTGTCTCCGTTGTCGCGGTCCACGCATAGTTTCCTGACGGCAGTTCGCCCATATCGAGATAATATCCGTTGTTCTGTTTGGAGAACTGCGCCTCGTAAAGCGTGTCGCCGCCGCCTTTTACCGACAGTTTCACGTCAGGCTCGTTGACACGCTCGTAACTGTCATTGAAAAGTTCTGCCGTGAACTCCACCGGCATGTTTTCGGCAAACACATCCTGACAATGTACCCTGAACTGGCTTTTGTCGCCCTTGACCGCCAGATACTGGGCTATTTTCTGCACCGTTTCGTTGAAGACGTCATGGTTGCCCGCATACATATAATCATACAGTTTCCACATCCATATTCCGGAACCGGCAATGACGCCATTTTTCTTGCCGTCACCGCCGTTAAACAGCACCAGCGGGTATTTGGTGTCCACGCCGCTGATTTTCTGGTACAGGAACACTTCGGCGGAAACCGCGGTCTTATATGTTCCGAACACGGTCTTGACAGGCGGCAACTGCTTATATACCTGTCTCATCTCTTCAGAGTATGTGAAGAGCGTGAAGTTGTCGTTCAATAGCGGCATCGCATTGTTGAGCAGAGTGCCGCTCTGCATCACCGTCAATCCGACATTCAAGGCATTGAAAGCGTTAAGGTCGGTTTGCTGCCCGATGACATACAGTGCCGGCACGTTGCTTTTCCGCATCTGTGAAAGCAAGTTGGAGGCCGGATTGGCGCGAGACGGCAACTGGTGCAGGATTATCAAACTGTAGTCGGCGGCGTTCCCTTTGAAATCAGCCGCTGACGCAACCTCAACGTCATAATTTTCAGTCAAGGCGAGAGCCTCGCCGATGGCGGCTATGTCGGGATGCGGCGAATTATAGACTATGGCTATTTTGTCTTTCGATTCAATGACTTCGATGAAAAACTGGACGTGGTTGTTCTTGTGCGTAATCTCTCCGTCCAGTTCCGTAAGATCTGCACGGTAATGGTGCAATCCGGAGCTTTTGGCTTCAAGGCTGAAACGTACCGTCTCAAAGAAACGGTTTCCTGAAATGGCTATGTTCTTGCGGTACAGGAGTTCGTTGCCCTCATAAACGGTCAGTTCTGCCGACTTTCCTGAAAGTCTGCCGGCAGACACCTTCAGTTCAACGGGAAACATGTTGCCCTTGAGCGCCTGCCGGTTGGTTTTCACGTCGGCAAAGCAGAGGTCAACGGGAAAGTCGGTGTTGCCGAGTCCAACCGTATAGACGGGGCATCCGATCTTTGACGCTTTGTAGTAGGGGTTTGCTCCCGTGTTGTAGATGCCGTCAGAGAGCATCACCACCGCGCCCATGTTGGTTCCGGAATAGAGCATTTCGGTCTGTTCAAACACCGTTGCGAGGTCAGTGGTCTTGTCGGAGAGATCGGTTTCAAGTTTTTTGCCCTCCTCAACGGGCACGGGGCGGTCGCCGACAAGACAGGGGCGCACCTCATAGCCGTCGCCGAGTTCATCTATCAGTTTGCGTACATCCTCCTGATAGCTGCCGCTGCGGTAATAGGCGGAGTCGGCCGTCGCGCCGAGCGATTCGCTGTTGTCAACCGCCACTACAACCACAGGCTTTTCGGTATGCTTGACTGTCATCATAAGCATCGGTGCAAGGAGCAGGAAAGCAACCAGCGACATTGAAACACCGCGTAGGGCAGCCATCACGATTTTGGGCTTGCGCTCAAACACCACAGTGTCATTCCTGAAATAAAGGAACATAGCATAGCCCGCCCCGATGAGCAGGACGAGCGGGAAGAACCATAGCGAATGTCCGGTCAAGAGAGCCATAGCGAATGTCAGAGCGGTTTAAAGCCTATTATCTCCCTCACCTCTTTCACCGTCTTGGCAGCGCTCTCGCGGGCTTTTTCGGCACCTTGGCGGGCCACTTTAGAGATGTAGTCGTTCTTGGAACGCAGTTCAAGAATGCGCTCGTATATAGGCTGCACAAAGGCGATCATATCTTCGGCAAGTTGTTTTTTCATGTCGCCGTAGCGGATCTGGCACGATTGGTAGCACTC
>CAVIPZ010000073.1:0-9120 GCA_963644715.1 bacterium
ATAGTGAACGGCATACTTCTTGGCGCCGTTTTCGTACCAGCCTTCCCAAAGTCCGTCCATCTCGGCATTTTTGAAAGTGCCTTGGTCCTGCACCTTTCCGTTAGGATAATAGGCAGTCCAGAAGCCGTTTTCCTGATCGTGGGCAAAGGGACCTTGGCGCTGCAGTTTTCCGTCCTCAAACCAGGCGCGCCATGTGCCCTCGCGCTGGCCGGCGACATAGCCGCCTTTTTTCCAAAGAGAGCCATCCTCATAAAAGTAAGACCATTCGCCCTCTTGCAATCCCTTGTCAAAATTGCCTGTGCTGCCCAAATTGCCGTTATCGTGATAGAACTTCCATATGCCTTGCTGCAGGTCGTTCACCGAAGACCCTTCCATCTGCTTTTTGCCGTCGCGGTTCCACCAGCAGGCATAGCCATCGAGGGCACCGTTCTTGTAAGTGCCCTCAAAGTACTTTGCTCCGTCGTCGTAATACTCCACGGCCGGACCGTTCACGCTATCGTTCTCATAGACAACTTCCTTGAAGATTTTGCCGTTAGGATGATAGAAATGCCACTTCCCCGTGCGTTTCCCGTCAGCAAACTGCCCCTCGGACTCCACTTTCCCAGAGCGGAACCAACTCTTGAAAGGACCGTTCTGTGCATTGTACTCTTGCGCCAGCGAGCGGTCGTCATACCAAACCTTCCACACGCCCGTCTTCTTGCCGTCCTCGTAATCGCCCTCTGTCCACTTGTTCCCGTTGTTGTGATAGTAAATCCAATGCCCTTGTTCGACGCCTTTTGACTTGACACCGGCAGACATCAGGCGGTTGTTGCTCCAATAGGTTTTGACTGTATCCTGCGCGTATCCGCACGTCAACAGAAACAGGCAAAAAAGCACGTTCGTAATCCTGCGCATAAATTCAAAAAATTTGAGGTGCAAAAGTACAAAAAAATGCTATCTTTGTCCCTCATTTTAACAAAAGGATTCTTATGAAAAAGATTGTCTCGATAGCCTTGCTTCTTTTTACCTTTCAAACAGTTGCAGTACTCTCCACTTTCGCCCAGAAACTGAAGCCCTCCGAAGTGCCAGAAAACGTAACGCAAGCCATGGACTTCCAGTACCCTTACGTCAAGGTGTCGGCTTGGCAGTTAGAAAACAACATTTACATTGCCACTTTCAAGGACGACGGATCGACGGGCAAAGCGCACATCACGGCCGACGGCAAATGGCTGCGCACCACCTACGATGTAAAGCGCGACGAGTTGCCGTCCGTCATCACGGAATACGTCAAGGCCAACTTTCCCGAATTTATCATCGACGTGTCGTGCCTTGAAGAGAAAGGCGACGAGGCACTGCGCTATTATCTGGAAGTCAAAGAAGACGGCATCGGATTCAAGCCTTCGATACTCTATTTCAGCAATGCCGGGAAATTGCTGTCCAGAAAAGACCCCGAGGGCTTCGTAGATCCTTTGGCCCCGAAACCGGACAAGACGGCTGTGCAAAAGCCTGTAAAGAAAGACGACACCAAACCGGCAACCTCCAAAACCACGACAGCCAAGAGCGGCACGAAAACAGCAACTGCAACCACGAGCGGGAAAAACACCAAGCCGGCAACCTCCAAACCTGTTGCTGCCAAGCCCGTTGCCAAGCCGCAACAAACCAAACCTGCCGCCAAACCAACTGCCAAGCCTGCCCCGCAAAAGCCTTCTGCTACAGCCGACAAGAACGACAAAACAGCCGACAAAAAAAAGAAAGAAAAAGAGGAGCCCGTCATCAAAGACGAATTCGGGAACATTGCCCTGAAAGAGGGCACCGTGCCGGATGCCGTCAAAAAAGGGCTGGCCAAGAAAGTGATGCATCCCGAAGAGCTGCACTGGTTCAACATCGACAATGCATACGTTGCAAAGTGCATCAACACTGGAAAGAAGACCTCCGTATATCTCACCAAAGAGGGGGTCTGGACCAAGACCCTGACCTCGCTGCCAGAAGAGTCTGTCACCGGTCCTATGCTCAAGCATCTCAACGACTACTACAAAGGCTTCAAATTCAAGTCAGCCCTCAAAGAGCAGCGTGCCGACAAGAACGACAAGACAATGGTTGAATTTTACGAGAAAGCCAACTACAAGAACAAGTTGGTAACCACCGTCATCTTTGACAAGACCGGCAAACTCATCCGCACCATTGATGCCGAACCGCTGCCCGAAGTTGCCAAAGAAGAGTCGGATGAAGATGCTGACTTGGAGCGTTACTACAAGAAAATGAACATGTCGCTCGACGACAACGGGGCAGACCGCATTCCGGAAAACATCCGCGCCGTGTTCAAACTGAAATACCCTCGCATCACGAATGTGGAATGGAAAGAGAACGACGAAATGAACTATGAAGCGCACTATTACAGCGCACGTGGCAAAGAGATCTGCGTCATCAACAGTATCGGAACCATAGTGGAAACCATGGTGCAAGGGAAACCCGACAACCTCTCCTCTGCCATTCAAGACTACATCAAGAAAGAATACAAGAACACGAAAGTGACTGACTTTTACACCGTCAAAAGAGTGGCCGACAAACTGACGCTCTACAAGGTTATCGTCCAGGACAAAAAGACAAAAGAAGAATCAGAGTTGTGGTTCAACATGTCCGGAAAACCTTTCAACATGTAATCGCTCATGAAAAGACTTTTTCTGCTGACCTCACTGCTGCTTGTACTGTTCACCATTCAGGCACAGCGTTTCAATGCCTTCACAGACGACCCTGCCAACACGGTGGAAGAGATGAAACAATATCTTTCCACCGTCTCGAAAGACCGCCAGAAAGAGGCGAAAGATATGCTTGACGAGTTCTCGCAATTTTGGGCCACAGGCATTGACCCCGAAAACCAACAAGCATTCCTGCGCGAAGCCAACTTCTTGCTGCACCGCAAATTCAGGCCTATTCCGCAATTCAGGTCGTACCTGCACGCCTACATGTCGTTTGCGGCCAGCGACTATGCCTCAGAGACAGAAACATGGGGCAAGATTGTTGAATATCATGCCACCCACCAAACCACCCGTTTCCAGGAAAATATGTTGTTGTACGAGCGTTTTTTCAAAAACAACACCCTTTACGAAGAGGACAACGTCAGGTGGGAAGCTTTAGGACAGGCCACCGTTATGGGGTTCGACAAAGAACCCTATTTTGATTTTCAGGATATTGACCTTTTGGGGCACTCCGTCAAAGACAGCCTGACCGTAAAAGGGGTAAGCGGCCGTTATTATCCGGAGAAAATCCGGTTTGATGCCCAACACGGCGTTGTGTTTTGGGAACGTGCCGGGCTTAGCGAGGACGTGAAAGCCGAATTTGGCGCATTCAGCATTGACATGCGCTTCCCGAAAGTGCAGGCCGAAAACGCCACATTCTATTATCCGGCGCTTTTTGACCACCCCATCAAAGGCATCGTCACCGACAAGGCAGTGCTGCCCACCTCTGAAGAAAAGGCAACCTATCCGCGCTTTGTAAGTTATGAGAAAACACTGTCCATCAAAAATCTATACCCTGACGTAAACTATAAAGGCGGCTTTGAACTGCGTGGCGCATCCATCTACGGCAACTCCTCGGGAGACACTTTGGCAGACATCACCATCATGCGCGACGGCAAGGTCATCATACGGGCGTCATCGCGGAGTTTTTTGATTCGTCCCACCAACCTCTTGTCGGAAGACTCGAAAGTGAGCATTTACATTGAAGAGGATTCTATCTTCCACCCTGCCGCCAACTTCAAATTCAACAACGAAACCAAAGAACTGCTCATCTCCCGTCCGAAACTTGGCGTCGGGCGGTCGCCGTTCTTCGACTCTTACCACAAACTCGACATCACCGTAGAGTCCATACAATGGAACACTTCTGAAGAGCGTATCGAGTTCAAGCCCATCGTAGGAAACACCAGCGAGCAGTCGGCCATCTTTGAGTCGCAGAACTTCTACGACGAGTCGGTGATGCACGAAATCGCCGGCTTCAACAACGTAAACCCGCTCTATACCTTGTGGCAACTGTTCTATTCCGGCGGTTTTGAGGATCTCACCATCGAAGAGGTCATCAACTGGTTTCACAAACCGCCGCTCGACATTAAAGCCATGATGATTGACTTTGCCGCAAGGGGCTTCGTCGAATATGACGTGGTGAACAACCGCATCCACTACCGCAGCAAGATAGCGCAATACCTCAACAACCAGGTCAAGAAGAAAGACTATGACTACATCAGGCTCGAATCAAAGACGCACTATGCCTCGATGGACCTGCTCACCAACGACTTGAAAGTTACGGGATGCGACTTCTTTGTACTAAGCGATCCGCAGATTGTAAACGTTTATCCAATGAACGAGCGCGTCACCGTCAAAAAAAACCGTGATATGACGTTTTCGGGGCGGGTCATTGGAGGACTGTTCGACTTTGTAGCGCACAACTGCGAGTTCAACTATGACCGGTTTCTGGTTGACATGGATGTCATCGACTCGCTCATTATGTACGTTGAAGACAAAAACGGGCAGATGGACATGTACGGCGACTATCCGCTGAAGCAGGTGCGCGGGCGCATTGAGGAACTCTCCGGCGTGCTGTATGTAGATGTGCCCGGCAACAAGTCAGGAATGACTGACTACCCCGACTATCCCATATTTGAGGCCAGAAAGGGCGGAAAAGTCTTTTACGACCAACCCTACGTCTTAGGCGGAGTGTATGACCGCAACAGATTCTATTATGCCGTCAACAAATTCAGGATTGTCAACCTCGACAACTTTGTCATTGACTCCATGAAATTCACGGGGTCGCTCATTTCGGGGAACATCTTCCCAGACATTGCCGAGCCGTTAAAGGTAATGCCCGACTTCTCGTTCGGTTTCACCCACCAAGCTGCCGGCCTGCCGATGTACGGCGGCAAAGGTTCCTATCAAGGAGTCATCGACCTCAGCAACCGGGGGCTTCGCGGCGACGGAACCATCGACTATATAACCTCCCACACCGTCTCCGACAGTCTGGTGTTCTATCTTGACTCCACCAACGGCGCAGCCAACAGCCACCTTGTAGAAGAGCAGCTTGGCGGCGTAGAGTTTCCGGTTGCCTCTATGGACGAGGGATACCTGCACTGGGAACCCTATCAGGATCAGATGTTTGTCCACACCATCCACAACCCAATGTCCATCTTCAAGGAAACGGAGTTGACGGGCAATTCTGTCATCACCCCGCATGGCATGTACGGCACAGGCGTTGTCAAATTTGACCGCGCCGACATCACCTCAAGGAAATTCCAGTTCAAACATCACGAACTCCTTGCCGACACCGCCGACCTCCGCATCTACGACATACGAAAAGGCGAAGACATCGCTTTCTCTACCGACAACTACAAGTCGCACATCGATTTCAAGACCCGCAAAGGCAACTTCAAGGCCAACGGCGAAGCATCCGTCGTCTATTTCGTGAAAAATGAAATCAAGGCCAAATCATCGGAGTTCGACTGGGATCCCATCGATTCCACCCTGCTCCGTTTCAAGTGGGAAGACCCGCACAAGAACACAGACATAGACAACACCCCCTCGCGCGAATTGGTGGATATGCACAGCGTGGGCAACGAACTCTATGCGGCAGACCCTAACATAGGCTACCAGTTCAATGCCGTAACTGCCGAGTTTGACTTTACCGAGAACGTCATCTATGCCCACGGCGTACGGTTCATCAACGTTGGCGACGCTGCGGTGATCCCGGCAAAAGGCGATGTCATCATCCGCGAGAAAGCGGCTATGGACGAACTGAAGAAATCACGCATTTTGGCAGGACGTGAGAACAAATACCACGAACTTTATGACTGCAACACCCGGATACATACCGTCTCCAAGTTCTATGCCAATGGCTACTACGATTATGTTGATGAAAACGAGCAGATACAGAAACTCTATTTTGACACCCTCTATTTCAACAAAGAGACCTACGGAGATGCACGCATCCCGGCCGAGATGAACTTCCAGTTCAGCGACCGGTTTGGCTTCAGCGGCCGAGCCGAGCTGCACAGCACCCAGCCGTTCCTCTCCTACTTCGGCGGCGTGGAAATCAGGCACGACTGCGACACGTTGCGGCACGCACCGATGAAAATTTTGCAGCAAGTGGACCCGAAAAACATCATGCTGCAAGTTCATGACCGCACAAAAGACATGGACGACCGCAAAGTAGTGGTGGCCATCACCTCGTCAAACAAGACAGGACGCATCTACACCGCTTTCGGCGAAGCCAAAGACGAGTTCAATGACGCCGAATACATCAACGTGTTCGGGTACATCACCTACGACCGCGAAACGCACGAGTTCAAGGCCGCCTCGTTAGAGAAACTGCAAGACCCCTCCGTGCCCGGCAACATCATCACCCTCAACACCGACAACTGCGTGGCTACCGGCAGCGGCACCATCGACATGGGCGCCAAACTCGGACGCGTCAAGTTCTCAACAAACGGCACTATCATCAACTACATCAAAGCCGACTCCGCAGAGATGCACCTCACCACCTCCCTCGACTTCTTCTTCAACGAAGAGTCGATGAAATGCCTGACCAAGACCTTGGAGAGCGCCTCCTCCCTCAACTTTGTGGATGTCTCTTCCGACGAGGCTTTCGATATGGCACTGTATAATATTTTAGGTAAAGAAGAATACCAACGCTACACCCGCAACGTAGCACTCGGCAACCAACGGCGTCTGCCCGAAGCCCTGCGCGTGAAGTTCCTCTTCTCTAACATCGATTTTGAATGGGACAAAGACCTGCACACTTTCAAGTCGCAAACGGTGCTGCCGCTCATTGTATGCAACGCCAAACAGATTTACAAGATGGTGCCGGGACGTATCGTGATAGAAAAACGAGGCTCCCGCAACAGGCTGTATCTCTATTTTGAGATTGACAACCAATATTACTTTTTCCAATTCGAGAACAACTCCGTGGCAGGATATTCTTCAGACAAGGCTTTCAACGAGGCCATCAAAAACACGAAACCCAAGAACAAGTCGCTCGCCCCTGACAACTCTAAGGGACTGCCCTCTTTCTCATACAAATTGGGCAGCCTTGGCTGGAAAAACAAGTTCGTGAAGAAGTATTTTACCAATATTGACAAAGAAGAAGACGAAGAAAACGACGATTAGATGAAACCTGTTTTGATTGCCGGACCTTGTGCTGCGGAGAGCGAAAGACAAATTCAGGAGACAGCGGCGCAATTGAGTATGGAAACCCGAAAGCGTGGGCTTCGTCTCGACTATTTCCGTGCCGGGGTATGGAAACCGCGCAGCAGTCCGGACAGTTTTTCCGGCGCGGGCGAGCAGGCCTTGCCATGGCTGGCGGAAGTTCGGCGGCAATTCGGCTTCGAAGTCTGCGTAGAAGCGCTTTCGGCCAAAGACATAGAGCAATGCCTCAAATTCGGCATCAACACATTCTGGACTGGTGCGCGCACGGGGGTCAATCCTAAAGACGTGCAAACCCTTGCGGATGCCGTGCGCGGCGTGCCTTGTACCATAATGGTCAAAAACCCGCTGGTGCCAGACCTTAAGCTTTGGTGCGGAAACATCGAGCGTTTTCAACGGGCCGAAGTCCATAGCGTGATGGCCATTCACCGCGGCTTCGCCCTCCGTAGCGAAAATGTTTATCGCAATGCTCCTTGCTGGGAAATACCTATCGAATTGAAAGTTACGATGCCAGACCTCCCTGTGTTGTGTGACCCCTCGCACTTGTGCGGCAACGTGAAATGGATACCGCAAGTTGCCCAATTGGCTATGCACTACGGCTTTGACGGACTGATGGCTGAATGTCACTGCAACCCTGCCACGGCATTGAGCGATGCGACCCAGCAACTGACCCCAGAAGCGTGGGGCGAGATGGTGAGCCAGTTGGATTTCAAGACCGGGACATCCGACTGCATGCTGATAAAACAGCGCGCGCTGCTCGAAAACATCGACACTCAACTGAGCGAACTGCTTGCAAGACGCATGACCGCAGTTGAAGAGATAGCCCGAATAAAAAAAGAAAACAATATGGCTATCGTGCAGCCTCAACAATGGAATCAAGTAAAAAAACGTTATCTGAAGTCTGATATGGACGAGGATTACCGCCAATTCATAGAACAATTTCTGCTACTGCTCCACCAAGCATCCATCAATCGACAAAACAACATCACCAATGACCAACAATAAATACAACGGCTGGCTTTTTTTCTTGTATCTGCTGATCGCTTTTCTGTTCGGCGTTTCCGTGGCCGTCAACTTTCTCCCTTCGCGAAAAAATTCCATAACGAATGCCCAGATGGGGAAACTCAACGAAGTGATGAACTACATCAGCCAGTACTATGTTGACCCTGTAAATATCGATTCCGTATATGACCAGGCCATCAGTGCGGTGCTTCAAGGACTGGACCCGCACTCCGCCTACGCCACGCCCGAGGAGAACAAAACGATGATGGAATCTCTGAACGGCGCATTCGAGGGGGTGGGCATACAGTTCAGGATTATGAACGACACCGTGATGGTCATTTCAACCGTATCGGGAGGACCTGCCGAGAAAAGCGGCGTGCGTGCCGGCGACCGCATCGTGTCGGTTGACGGAAAATCGATTGTGGGCGCATCTAACGACCAAGTATTCAAGTTGCTGCGCGGCAAAAAAGGCACCACCGTGAAAGTCGGCGTGCTACGCAGCGGCGTAAAAGACCTCTGCACCTACAACATCACGCGCAACATCATCCCTACTTATACCCTTGACGTGGCCTATATGATTGATGCACATACGGGTTATGTCAAGATCAACGAGTTTGGGAGCACCACAAAGGATGAATTCACCAAAGCGCTCGTCAAGTTGAAAGGCAAAGGCATGACAAAACTGGTGTTAGACCTACGGGGCAATGCGGGAGGGTTTCTGGATGCCGCCATCGGCGTGTGCGACGAGATGCTGCATAAGAAACAGAAAATAGTGTCCGTGGAAGGGCAGAAAGTGCGCCCTGAAATCTTTTACGCCACAAACAACGGCAATTTCCAAGAAGGCGATGTCGTGGTGCTGATTGATGACTTCAGTGCCTCCGCCTCCGAAATTGTGGCAGGAGCCATACAAGACAACGACCGCGGCTATATTGTAGGGCGCAGGTCGTTCGGCAAA
>CAVIPZ010000074.1:0-9082 GCA_963644715.1 bacterium
TCCCTATGGTCTCGGTGGAGTGGATATACCATTTCATCAGGGAGGACAGGCGCAACGGCGGCGACCTGTTCAAGCACTGCCGCCACAGGCTCAAACACCGCAAGCGCTATGTGGGCGCGGGCGTGCCGCACATCCCCGACAGGGTCTCCATCCGCCAAAGATCCCCGGAAGTGGAGGCGAGGGAGGAGTTCGGGCATTTCGAGATGGATCTCATACAGAACGGCAAGGACTTCATCCTCACCTTGACGGAGCGGAAGTCGCGCTTCCTGCTTATGGAGAGGCTCCCGGACGGCAAGAATGCCGGCCGCCACCGTCATAAGGCTGCTCAGGCCATACAGGAAGAGCCTCAGGTCAATCACCACCGACAACGGGGGCGAGTTCGCCAAGCACAAGCTGATTACCAAGAAGTTGGGAATCCCGGTCTTCTTCACCGACCCCTATTCTTCGTGGCAGAAGGGGACGGTGGAGAACACCAACAAACTCATCAGACAATACATGCCCAAATCAATGAACATCAGGCAATTGACATACAACAAAATACTGGTGTTACAAAACAAGTTGAACTACAGACCGCGAAAAGTGCTTTCTTTCGACTGCCCGGCGCATGTTTTTTATAACTTTGCAACTTGAATCTATGCACTAAACCAAATGTAGGTTTGGCGTGTATCAGAATAAATAGTAGAAATGAGGAAACATACTTTGTTGTAGATACGATTATGGACAAAACAATCCTTTCGTCTAAAGATAACGCAAATGTTTTTCCCCTCTACCTCTACCCCGAAGAGGGTTCCATAGAAACAGAGCGGCGGGCGAACTTGGACGAAAAGATATGGGCGGAGATAAGCCGCAGGGCTTGCCTGCCGGGGCAGGTAGGCAAGGGAACCACGCCCGAAGAGGTGTTCGACTACATCTACGGCGTACTGCACAGCCCCCGCTACCGCAAGCAGTACCGCGAGTTCCTCAAGGTCGATTTCCCGCGCATTCCCTACCCCGAGAGTGCCGCGCAGTTCGGGTATTTCGTGGCGTATGGGCATCGCTTGCGCGAGTTGCACCTGCTGCACGCCCTGCCCGATATGCCCGGTGTGGCCACATTCCCCGTGTCGGGCACTTGCACCGTAGAGCAGCCCCGCTACGCCGCCGGGCGCGTCTATATCAACGCCACGCAGTATTTCGATAATGTACCCGAAACGGCTTGGCAGTTCTACATAGGCGGCTACCAACCCGCCCAGAAGTGGCTCAAAGACCGCAAAGGCCGCACCCTCTCCTTCGACGACATCGCCCACTACCAAAAAATAATCCGCGTGCTATTAGAAACCGACAAACTCATGGGCGAGATAGACGGATAGACAACTGTTTGCAGTGGCGGCATTGGGAGTCGGGCCTAAAGACTTGATAAGCGACCCTAATACAATGGGGCTGTTTTTCGAGACTATGGCCGTGCGGGACCTTATGGTGTATGCTGGTGCACTGTCTGGAAGCGTAAAACACTACCGTGACAGCAACGGTCTTGAATGTGATGCCGTAATACATCTTAGAAACGGCAGTTGATCACACGATAATTTTGTCGTCTATAGATGATAAAACTGTCACATATAAGTGATATAAAGTGTTATCCTTGCAGGCTCAAAAGATGAAGACCTTATACAGATAATCCCACGCGAAACCTGTGCTTCCCCAATAGATGCATGGTTAGGAAAAGTGCAAATCATAGCGCTTACAGGCCAGCGACTGTAACGGCATAACCCAGCTCAACATCCGAAGATTTCTGACCAGCGGATTGGGGTGGCATTTTGAAAAAAATGCCACCCCCCCCCACCTAAATCTATTCCTGCATCAGAATCTGCAGCATCTGTATGGCGCTCTCGCTGATTACCGTTCCGGGTCCGAATATGCACGAAGCGCCAGCCTGGTACAGGAAGTCATAGTCCTGCGGCGGAATGACACCGCCAACGGTGACCATAATGTCCTCGCGTCCAAGTCGTTTCAGTTCTTCGATAACCTGCGGCACAAGGGTCTTGTGTCCAGCGGCCAGCGAGGAGACTCCCAAGATATGCACATCGTTCTCGACGGCCTGTTTAGCAGCTTCAGCCGGGGTCTGGAACAACGGTCCCATATCCACATCGAAGCCAATGTCGGCATAGCCTGTGGCCACCACCTTGGCTCCGCGGTCGTGCCCGTCTTGTCCCATCTTGGCAATCATAATACGGGGGCGACGTCCCTCTTTGCGGGCAAACTCGTCGCAAAGTTCTCGTGCTTTCTCAAAAGAAGCGTTGTTTTTCTGTTCTGAACTGTACACGCCTGATATTAAATTGATTTTTGCTTTATAACGTCCGTAAACCTTTTCCAGGGCACTCGAAATCTCGCCTAACGAAGCGCGCACGCGGGCGGCCTTGATGGAAAGGTCGAGCAGGTTGCCCTCTTTGGTTTCGGCGCATTTGGTGAGTGCGTCAAGGGCGGCTTGCACTTCGGTCTCGTTGCGGTTGGCGCGCAACTCGGCAAGCCGTTTCAGCTGAGCCTCGCGGACGGTGGTGTTGTCCACCTCGAGGGTCTCAATCGGGGCTTCCTTGTCGAGTTTGTACTTGCTGACGCCAATGATGGACTCCTTGCCTGAGTCGATGCGGGCCTGCTTGCGGGCAGAAGCCTCCTCGATGCGCATCTTGGGGATGCCGGTTTCGATGGCTTTGGCCATGCCGCCGAGCGATTCTACCTCCTGAATGTGTTTCCAGGCACGGTGGGCAATCTGGTGCGTCAGGCTTTCCACATAATAAGAGCCTGCCCACGGGTCGATGGATTTGCAGATCTTGGTCTCTTCCTGAATGTAAATCTGCGTGTTGCGGGCAATACGGGCCGAAAAGTCGGTAGGCAGCGCGATAGCCTCGTCGAGTGCGTTGGTGTGCAGTGATTGCGTGTGACCCAAAGCGGCGCCCATTGCCTCGATGCAGGTGCGGGCCACGTTGTTGAACGGGTCTTGTTCGGTAAGCGACCATCCCGAGGTTTGGCAGTGCGTGCGGAGCGCCAGCGATTTGGGATTCTTCGGGTCAAACTGCTTCACAATCTTGGCCCAAAGCATACGGGCGGCTCTCATCTTGGCGATTTCCATAAAATGGTTCATGCCTACGCCCCAGAAGAAAGAGAGACGAGGCGCAAAGTCGTCAATGCTCATGCCCGCATTTACGCCAGCGCGCAGGTACTCCAGACCGTCGGCGAGTGTGTAGGCCAACTCGATGTCACCCGTAGCGCCAGCCTCTTGCATGTGGTAGCCGGAGATGGAAATAGAGTTGAACTTCGGCATATTCTTGGAAGTGAACTCGAAAATGTCGGCAATGATCTTCATAGAGGGCAGCGGCGGGTAGATGTAGGTGTTGCGCACCATGAACTCTTTCAGGATGTCGTTTTGGATAGTGCCTGACAACTGTTCCATCTTCACCCCTTGCTCCTCGGCGGCTACAATGTAGAACGCCAGCACGGGAAGCACTGCGCCGTTCATCGTCATAGATACCGACATCTTGTCGAGCGGTATTTGGTCGAAGAGGATTTTCATGTCCAGAATAGAATCTACAGCCACACCGGCTTTCCCCACGTCACCCACAACTCTGGGGTGGTCGGAGTCGTAACCTCTGTGCGTGGCCAAGTCGAAGGCGATGGACAGACCTTTCTGCCCGGCGGCAAGGTTGCGGCGGTAGAAAGCATTAGACTCTTCGGCTGTGGAAAATCCTGCATACTGCCTGATTGTCCACGGACGGAAAGCATACATCATAGAATAGGGTCCGCGGAGAAACGGCGGAATGCCGGCTGCATAGTTGAGATGCTCCATCCCCTCCAGGTCGTCAGCGCCATACACCTGCTTTACAGGAATCTGTTCGGCTGTCATCCAGTCTGATACGATGTTGTTTTCCTTTTCCCATTCACGGAAACTCTTGTTTCCTCCGGCTTTCGCCGCGAAGCTTACATTACTAAAATCGGGACGCATTTTATCTTATATTCAATTGTTGTTTTTTCACCACTGTTTCGGGAGGCAAAAGTACAAAAATTTGCGCTCTTTTGTAGTTGTTGTTTTTTTTGTACTTTTGCCGATTATATTTTTCATCCATCATGAAAAAGGTTGTCGGATTGTATATTCTTTTAACTATCATAGCATTAGATTCTTGCTCGGCTCAAGACGGGCGCAAGTCCGGGAAGAAAAAGGCCGTTGCGGAAGCAAAGTCACAAACAGAAACAAAATCAGAAAAAATGACGGAAGTGCTGATCAAGACCTCCAAGGGGGACATCAGGATCGCCCTGTACAACGAAACGCCCCAACACCGCGACAATTTCATCAAATTGGTGAAAGAGAACTATTACGACGATGTCCTGTTCCATAGGATTATCAAAAATTTCATGATCCAGACCGGCGACCCCGACTCAAAGACGGCGAAGCCAGGTCAGCGTCTCGGCAGCGGCGGTCCCGGCTACCGCATACCCGCAGAGTTTGTGCCGACAATCTATCACAGACGTGGCGCAGTTGCCGCAGCCCGCGACAACAACCCTGCCAAGTCGTCCTCCGCATCGCAGTTCTATATCGTAGATGGGCAAGTGTATGACAACGCTTATCTGGATATGGTCGAACAACGGACGGGCAAAAAATTCAATGCCGAGCAGCGCGAAATCTATACTACCGTTGGCGGCGCTCCGTTCCTTGACGGTGACTATACCGTTTTCGGACAGGTGCTTACGGGCATGGATGTGGTGGACAAGATCGCGGCTCAGCCTAAAGATGCCAACGACCGCCCTGTGGAGGACATAAAAATCATCAGTATGAAAGTTATTGAATAACGTGATATGAAGACAATAGAGGAACTTAAAAACGACATTGAAAGTTTCAACATAAACAATGCCGAAGCTCTTGAGCAATTCAGGCTCAGATTCTTGGGGCGCAAGAGCGACATTCAGGCTCTTTTCGGGGAACTCAAGAACATTGCACCCGAAGAACGAAAAACTTTCGGGCAGAAGGTCAACGAGCTGAAAGAGAAGGCACAGGCGCGCTTTGAGGAGCAGAGGAGCAGAATTGAGGCGGCGGTGAGCGTAAACCATGCTATCGCTGATGTCACCAGGCCCGCAGGACAGGCCGGCATCGGCGCTATGCACCCGATATCCTTGATGATGAACCAGGTGTATCGCATTTTTGAAGACATCGGCTTTCAGGTGGTTACCGGCCCCGACATTGAGGACGATTGGCATGTGTTCACGGCGCTCAACTTTGCCGAAGACCATCCTGCCCGTGATATGCAGGACACGTTCTTCATTGAGCTGCACCCTGACATTCTGCTGCGCACCCACACCTCATCGTTGCAGGTGAGGACAATGGAGAAACAACAGCCGCCCATCCGCGTGATTTGCCCCGGCCGCGTGTTCCGCAATGAGGCTATCACCTCGCGCGCACATTGCATATTCCATCAGGTCGAAGGCCTTTACATTGCCGAGAATGTCTCTTTTGCCGACATGAAACAGACGCTGCTCTATTTTGCACAGCGGATGTTTGGCAAGGATGTGCGCATAAGGCTGCGCCCCTCGTATTTCCCGTTCACGGAACCGTCAGCCGAGATGGACATCTCTTGCTGCATCTGCGGCGGAGAAGGATGCTCGCTCTGCAAACATACCGGGTGGGTCGAAATCCTCGGTTGTGGCATGGTGGATCCTAATGTGCTCGAAAACTGCGGCATAGACAGTGAGAAGTACAGCGGTTTCGCTTTCGGATTAGGTATAGAAAGAATGACAATGCTGAAATACATGACGAACGACATCCGTCTCTATTTTGAAAATGATGTACGTTTCTTGCGTCAGTTCAGGTCTGCATCAACCCAGAAATAAACCTCAACAAACAAATACCCGACAGGAACCAACTAATAAATAAATAATGGGAAAGAAATTCAAAATCATCAACACCATTCTCGGCATCGTCATTGGCATTGTGGCATCCGCCATTTATATCATGACAGCCGAGCCTACCGTTTCATGGTGGGATTGCGGAGAATATATTGCAACGACATCGAAATTGCTCGTGGGACATCCCCCGGGAGCGCCTACTTTCCAGATTATCGGCCGTATCTGCACGCTCTTTGCGGGCGGTGATGTAACCAAGATGGCCTTTTGCGTAAACTGTATGTCGGCCGTGTGCAGCGGTTTGACGATTATGCTGCTCTATTTCACGATTGTGAGGCTGGCACGCAAACTTACTGCCAAGAAAGGCGAAATGACGGTGCCGCGCGCTGTCGCTGTGATGGGCTCAGCACTCGTAGGCGCTATGGCTTACGCCTTTTCTGACACTTTCTGGTTCTCCGCCGTCGAGGGCGAGGTATATGCCATGTCTTCGTTCTTCACCGCACTGGTGTTCTGGTGCATACTGAAATGGGACGAGGAGTACGACAACCCCAAAACGAATGTCAACCCTAACCGCTGGATTGTGCTTATCGCTTACCTTGTAGGTCTTTCTATCGGCGTTCATTTGCTGAACTTGCTGACACTTCCGGCTATCGTACTTATCGTATATTATAAATTGTCAAAAAAGGCTACCGGCATGGGTGCCGTGCTTGCCTTTGACATTATATCTTTCTTCTTCGCCTTCTTCTGTTCTACAGCATGGATGTTCTTGATTTGGATTTTCGTCACCATCCCGCTGTTTGTGCTTTGTGTGAAGAGAGGCACGTTGAAGTCGAAAGCCGAATGGGGCGTGTTCCTCTCTTTGTGCGGCTCTGTGGTGCTGCTCGGACTGATTCTTTGGGGCATTATCCCGCAGGTGGTCAACCTCGCCGGCAAGTTCGATTTGCTGTTTGTCAACACATTCCATCTGCCATTCAACACAGGTACAATTTTCTTCTTCCTGTGCATTGCCGCTTTGATATGCTGGGGTCTGTGGGCAGGATTCCGCAAAAACAAGCCTGTTCTGCTTACCGGCACTTTCTGCTTTATGATGCTGCTGATTGGATATTCCACGTTCCTGACGTTGATAATCCGCTCTAACGCCAACCCTACCATTGATGAGAACAACCCGGAAGACGCTGTGGCTCTCTTGGCTTATCTCAACCGCGAACAGTATGGCTCAACCCCCCTGCTGTACGGGCAAAATTACAACACTAAGGTAATCGGTTCCGAGAACGGGAAGCCGGTGTATGTCAAGGATAAGGAAGCCCGCAGATATGTGGTTTCAAACAGCCGGAAAGATGAAAAAGCCCAATATGACCCGTCAGGCTGCACGCTGTTTCCCAGAATGTGGTCATCCGAAAAACAGAGGGAGTACGTCAACTGGCTGAACAGCCGTTATAACGGCAACAGCGCTTCAGACAAGGAAAACCGACGTGCCCTCAACCGGGGTGAAGTCCCCTCATGGTCGCAGAACATCAAGTTCTTGCAGACCTACCAGTTCGGCTATATGTACTGGCGTTATTTTATGTGGAACTTTGCCGGCCGCCAGAACGATCTGCAAGGCCGTGGCGACAACTACAACGGCAACTGGATTTCCGGCATCCCGGCTATCGACAACAAGATGGTGGGCAACCAGAGCGACCAGCCACGGGCTTTGCAGCGTCCCGGGCGCAATGTCTATTTCCTGCTGCCGCTGCTGCTGGGCATCGCCGGCATTGTTTTCCAGACCCGCAAAGACACCAAGAACGCTTTTGTGGTGTTCATGCTCTTTATTATGACCGGTTTGGCTATCGCGTTCTATTTGAACATGTATGCGTTCCAGCCGCGTGAACGTGACTATGCTTTTGCAGCTTCGTTCTACGCTTTTGCCATTTGGATAGGCTTTGGAGTGCTGGCCATTTATGAAATTTTTGAGAAAGCCAAAAGCCAAAAGGTGCAGACTGCCGGCGCTGTGCTGATAACCTTGCTCTGCTTCGGTCTTGTGCCGTGTGTGATGGGCGCGCAGAACTGGGACGACCACGACCGCTCAAACCGTTATACGGCACTCGCCATCGCTAAGAACTATCTCGACTCCTGTGCGCCAAACGCCATCTTGTTCACATTGGGCGACAATGATACATTCCCACTCTGGTATGCCCAGGAGGTGGAAGGCTACCGTACCGATGTCCGCGTCTGCAACCTCAGCCTGTTGAGCACCAGTTGGTATGTGGATCAGATGAAACGAAAAGCCTACAATTCAGACCCGCTGCCCATCTCGATGACTTGGGACCAGTACAAGGACGGCACCCGCGATGTGCTTTACCTTGAGCCCGGCGGCAACCAGTTTATCGACCTGAAAGCCGTTGTGGAGTATGTCAAGTCGCCGCAGTTTGACCAAACCCGCCACTTGCTGTTGCTCTCGCAAAGCAAAGGTTACCGCTCAAACGGCCGTGCTATCCCTGCCAGTTTCTCGTTGCCTGTTGACAAGGAAAAGGTTTTGGCAAACGGCACCGTCGCCCTGAAAGACTCGGCTCTTATCGTGGACAAACTGCAGTGGAATATGAGCACCACCAGCGTCAATCCGTTGGCTAAGGCTTACATTATAATGATGGACATTCTGGCCAACAACAACTGGGAACGTCCTATTTATTACGCTTCCACCACAGGCTCGGAGGCTTACCTTGGACTCGAAGACTACTTCCAGTTGGAGGGCTTTGCGTACAGGCTTGTGCCGATCAAGACTCCACAGTCTTACGAAATCGGCCGCGTGAATACCGAACGCCTCTATAACAACCTGATGAATGTGTTTATGGACCATAGCCGCACTGACAAGGTGAACAATCCCAAAGCACCGGCAAAAGAGGCTTATCCTTACGCATGGGGCGGTTTCAATGACCCGCGCGTATATCATAGCGAAGACAATGCCCGTTTGGTGTCGATGATCCGTAGTCTTTATAGCCGTTTGGCAAACCAACTCATAGCAGAGGGTAAAACCGCCGAGGCAGAAAAGGTGATGGACAAAGGCAACGAAGTGGTGCCCGACAACATCTTCCCCTATGTTTCTACGATGTCGAACATGTATGGTTACACGCAAAGAACCATATTCTATATGCAGGATTACTTTAAACTCAAGACTGCATCCGGCAATAAGAAAGGTATGAAGATGGCTAACGACATCTTTAATGAGGAAGTTGAACTTTTCAAC
>CAVIPZ010000075.1:0-8796 GCA_963644715.1 bacterium
ACAATAGGCTGCAAAGATAGGATTAATATTTAATTTTCACCCCCCCCCGTCAAAATTATACAAGTATCTGTAATATAGTTTATTATATCACTTTTTTTAATAAAAATATCCCCCAAAGTGCAATCCTTTGATTCGGGTTTTAAGGCCTGAATCAAAGGAGAATGCGAGTGCCGAGGCAGTTCCTATTCTCCCATCTGGAGGGTTTTGAGCCCGATGAGTTTGTCGTACGAGGAGCCCTCTTCGCGGTAATAGACCATGATGGTGTAGTTGTTGTGCGTTTCGTAATGTGACCCTTCGATGAAAGTGGCGTCAACGGTGCGGCTGCCGTGCGGCACATATACATATTGATAGTTGTACATGCCTTGCTTGATCAGGAAGGCAGTTTCCCAAAAACGTCGTTTCTCGTTGTACTTGAGTTTCGCTTCGGGCAGGATCGACCAGTCGGTGATTTTGCCGAACACATAGACATCGCCGTTGTCGAACGGGAAGGTGCTGCTTAATGTGAAATGGGTGTTCACGTAGTCTTCCGAACATTCGTTGGTCATGTCGCGGTTGCGGTAATAGCAGTCGCCGTTCATAGTGCTGCGGCTTTCGTAGGCGCCAAACGGACGCGCTTCGTCTTGCATTACGTAGGCTTGGTTTTCCTGGTTCACGAAGGTGATGCCGACAATGCGGTCGGCGTTTGAGCGTAGGGTGCTGATGTCAAAAGTTCGGAACTCGGCGCCGCCGTCCATCGTGTTGCGCCCGTCGTCGTAGTCAAAGTTCAGTTCGCCGGCGTATCCTGAACGGTAGGTCAACCCGACGATAGCGTTGTCCCATCTGCCGTTCTGCTTGATGGTGGCATGCACCGTTGCGGCGGGGTTGCGTATGCCGAGGCTGCCGGCATAGACGGTGAAGTCAACCTCTTGCCGGGTGAAGCGGTAGTTGACATCTGAAGCGGCATGCACGCTGTCCGCGATGGCGACAGGCTCGCTCTCCGTGACCATAAAACGCTTGGTCAGCACCGGACGGTCGGGCGTTTCGTCATACACGAACAGTATGTAGTTGCCTGAACGCGAAAAGTTCATGTTGGCAGTCGGGAAGTCCAAGGTGTGCCGGATGTAGCGGGTGATGGTGTTGAAAGAGTAGGTGTAGTCTGTGAACTCGTCTTCCCAGAAACCGTTGAGGTACTCTATTTGGCTCATGTCCGACAATTGCCAGTCGTGGGTGCAATGGACGAATGTGTATTTGAGGTAGCGGTCTTCCGACTCAAGGTCGTCGAAAGTCAAGGTCAGCTGTCCGCGTCCGCCGCCGAGACGGGCTACGGGCTCTCCGTGCATCTTGCCCGCAGGCAGAATGGTGGCGCTCTTGATGCCTGACACATAGACTTTGTCAGACAATTCAATGTGTGACACGTCAGGCTGCGCTTTTGCGACGAGGCATATCAGGCTTATGGCTAAGAGTAGAAAACAGTTCTTCATTGCGGCAAAGTTATCAAGGCACAAAAGTACAAAAGATATGCACATTCCTAAATTTTCCATTTTTTTCCTGAAAATTCCAATTTTGTGCGAAAAGCTCAAAGCATAATGCGAAGCCGATTGACTGTTTTTATATGTAAATATTTAATAATCAATATTATATATCAATAATGGTTAAGTTTGCCATTAAATATCGGGTTATCAACATTTTAATATTCAAAACTATGAATCTGCAAAAATATTCCCATAAAATTCCATATTGACAATCAGATAGTTATAAGCAATTTTTGGGCTGTTGAAAACTTTTTAGGCGAGAATGTGGAAAGAGGGAGAAAAAATCTTATTTTTGTCCTCTGAAAGTATCTTTTAACATGCCAAGTTTCGATTACGGTTATTGGGAGGTGTCCATTGAGAAGAGCGGCCGGCTGAAGTTGCCTGCTGCGCTGCTCAAGTCATTGCCTGAGGACGAGCGAAAGGCTTTCTATGTCACGCATGGTTTCGGCGAGCACATTATGTTGTGGTCGGAGAAGTCGTACGGGGAGCAGATGGCCTATTTGAACTCTTTGAACCGCAATCTCACCATCGTGAAGCAGTACCGTAATGCCTTTCTGCGGAACACGGCGTATCTGGAATGTGATTCGCAGGACCGCATAGTGATACCGAAGCCGTTGATGGAACTATATTCCATAGAGAAAGAGATTGTGCTGTTGTTGGACAACGGCAAGATTGAGATATGGAACTGCAGCAGATACCACGAGAAATTCGACATGACGCCGGAGGATTTGGAGAAACTGAACGAAGAGATTCATTCGGGGCGTTTTCTGGCAGATAAGGAGGTTCCCGATGAGTTATCATAATCCGGTCCTGCTGCAGGACTCTGTAGATGCGCTGGTGGTGAACCCGTCAGGCATCTATGTGGATGCCACGTTTGGCGGCGGCGGACATTCGCGCGCCGTCCTCGGCCGGCTGAATCCCGACGGGAGGCTCATTGCCTTTGACCAGGATGCCGACAGCCGCCAAAACCTCATTGAGGACGACCGTTTCCAGTTTGTGCCGTCAAACTTCAAAAATCTGACCCGCTTCCTTCAATATTACAAGGCGTATCCCGTGGATGGCATCTTGGCCGATCTGGGGGTTTCGTCGCACCAGATTGACACGCCGGAACGCGGCTTCTCGTACACCAAAGACGGATTGCTTGATATGCGTATGAACAGCCATAACGGCATGTCGGCAAAAGATGTCGTGAATGAATATGATGAGGCTGACCTAAGCAGGATTTTTTACAATTACGGAGAATTGTCGTCGGGGCGGCAGCTGGCACGCCAGATTGTGAAAGCCCGCACAGTGTCTCCCCTTGAAACTACCCTGCAACTTGCAGAAGCCTTGAAACCTTGCCTCCCCAAAGGCAAGGAGAACAAGTGCCTGTCAAGGATTTTTCAGGCCATCCGCATCGAGGTGAACAAGGAAATGGAGGTGCTGGAATCGTTTCTGCTGCAGACCCCCGACGTCCTCAAGACGGGCGGCAGGCTGGTGGTCATTGCCTACCACTCGCTCGAAGACCGTGCGGTGAAGAACTTTATGCGTGCCGGAAATATGGCAGGCATTGTGGAAAAGGACTTCTTCGGGAACCCGCTTGCCCCGTTCAAGGCCGTGAACCGCAAGGTGATTACGGCAAGCGAAGATGAGATATCAACCAATGTGCGTGCCCGCAGCGCGAAACTGCGGATCGCCGAAAAAATAACCGTAACTCCCCATGAAATCGACTTCTCAAAACAGTGAAGAGACACGGCAGGAGAAACGGGGAATTTCGGATGTCCTGAAAGACGTGTTCGGAGGAGAGTTTCTTCTCAGCAAGCAGATGCGCCCCTGGTATTGCTATATCGCCGTGCTGCTGCTGCTGACGATGCTTACTATCGTGAGCGAACAGAGCATACAGGAGAAAAAGCAAAAGATTACCAAACTCGAAAACGAGTACAAGTCTGAACTCAGCCACCTTAAGGCCAACAACCAGTTTATACCTTACGAGGAAAATCAGATTCTGATCCGCAAGATGCAGGAAAAGGGCTATGTGCTCGATGAAGAACATAATTATACAATAAGGGTAAAGCGCGAGGCTCCTCAAAAGCGCCGCCTGTTCTCCCAAAAACGGAAAAATGGAAAATAAGGGGAAGAGCAAGAGCGAGGTCAATGCCGTCAGGATGACGATAGTGCGGTTTTTTGTGCTGCTGTTAGGGCTTGCGTGCCTTGGACAGATTCTCTACCTGTCCATTTTTGAACGGTCGCTCGCCAAGGGTACCGGCGACGCCTGCATAGACCTTACCGTTGACAACCAGAAAGCCGATGCCGACACGTCGTGCAATTGCTTTGTGAAAGCCAACACCCTTCGTCCGCAGCGCGGCGAGATCTACGACGACCACGGCCGCCTGCTGATGGGCAACTACACAGTTTTTGAAATAGCCTTCGACGGGAAACAGTTTGCCAAAGAGTATGCTACCAACAAATATTCTGCCGCCGAGGTCGATAATATCCTCAAAAGCCTTTCTGCCGATTTCTACAAACAGTTCAAAGACCGCTATCCCAAATATACCGAGCAACACTACTATTCTGTTTTCACAAAGAACTACAAGAAGAGGCAATATGTCACGATTATCCCCGTAAAGGTGTGGGACGAGAAGCTGTGGGTGACCTCCATCGATACGTCATTTCTCAAAAACCGCCCCTACCTTATGCGCAAGGTGCTAGACAAGAAGACCTCGCTCGTGATAGATACGGCCAGATTCTGCCGTTTTCTCAACTTTGTCTCCTGTCCTGTGCGCATCAATCCGTACGGGGAAATGGCCCGCCGAACGCTGGGGTTCAACACAGAGGGCCGCCACTACGGGCTGGAGTACTATATGGACAATGTTCTCGCCGGCGAGAAAGGAAGCAAAAAATACCTGGAACTCAACCATGCTGTGGTGCCGCTCAACGAGCGCCTTGACCCTGTAGATGGCTATAACATCCACACGACGCTGAATTTGGAGATACAGAACATTGTTCACAACGAGCTGTCGCGCAAATTGCAGGAACTGAACGCCGAATGGGGCTGCGTGATTGTTATGGAAACCGCTACGGGTGCTGTGAAGGCTGTCTCAAACCTGCGGCGCGCCAGTAAGGACGGTTCGTTCTATAACGAGAGTATGGAATATGCCCTTAATGCCAAAGTGGAGCCGGGGTCAACGTTCAAACTGGCATCCTTGTTGGCATTTCTTGAGAAGAAACAAAGCGAGAACAAGAAAGACACGGCACATTATCCGATGTTCAACCATACTTTTAAGGTGAAGTCAAAGTCGGGATACGAACGGGCCTATCCGAAAAGCGACAGCAAGACACGCGGCGAGGCGTACGGCAATTCCAATGAGATTTTCCAACGTTCCTCCAACATCGGCATCGCTTCGATGATTTTCGACGCTTACGGCATGCGCAACTTTGCTTCCTACAAGGCGCAGCTTGCCAAATTCGGTTTCTTTGACACGATACATACCCAGCTTGGCGACCTGATGCCCGCGGGCATCCGCAACGACGGGCGCTTCGACAACTATTATGCCACCTGCTTCGGTGCCGGGTTCAACGTGCCCGTCCTCCGTACCCTTATCTATTATAATGCCATCGCCAACAACGGCAAAATGCTTGCCCCGCTCTTCGTCAAGTATGTCACTAACGACTATGACACGCTGCAGACTTACGAGGCAGAGGTGCTTATGGAGCATTTTGTTTCAGAAGCAACCCTGAAAACAGCCCGCCGCTACCTTGACAGTGTAGTGTGGGGGAGATACGGTACGGGACGCCATTTCAAGGATTCGACTTGCCCGTTTGCGGGGAAAACCGGCACGCGCGACATCTGGGATGCCGATGCCAAAGCCTACAATTATGACCGCAACGCCGTCTCGTTCTGCGGCTACTTTCCCAAAGAAAAACCGAAATACACGGCCATTGTCTATATCTACAACGTGCCCCAACATAGCGAGGTCGCCGTTGATGTGTTCTCCAAGATTGCACGGAATATTATGAACAGCAATAATTTCAGCGCTATGCACAGCATTACCGAATATTCGGTGAAGCCCGCATATTTCAACAGCCCCGTAAACAAACGCTATTTTAACGTGCTGCTCCATAATATGGGCTACGACACGGTGGCATACGAGACCAAAGCACAGTTTCTTTCGATGACGCGTGAGAGAACCTCCGCCCGCAATGCCAAGAACCCGAAATATGCCCCCGTTGTCAAGACGCTGAAATACACCACGGTGGAGGGCGTGCCTGATGTGAAAAATATGATTGCCTCAGATGCCGTGGCTACATTGACAAGGGCAGGCTATAAGGTGGCCATCCACGGAAGAGGCACGGTGAAGGCACAGGTGTGCGACACGAAAAACCGTACTGTGAAACTTTATCTTGAATAAAAAACAGACACTAACTATAAAACAGTAAAGAAGTGAAACCGTTAGCAGAACTTTTGAAATCGCTGAAGCAATACGAACTTGTCGGGAGTCCGGACGTTAATGTTACGGAGATGACTTTCGACTCGCGCAAGGTTGTCACCACGGGACAGCCGGGCCAAAGTCTGCTGTATGTTGCGCAGCGTGGCACGCAGACGGACGGCCACAAGTTTGTGCCTCAGGTCATTGAGAAAGGATGCCGTGTTGTGGTTTGCGAAGAATTGCCCGATGGCGGGGCAGAAAGCTTTCCGGATGTTACGTTCGTGAAAGTGGCCGACAGCACAGTGGCGCTCGGCAATATGGCATCCGCATTCTACGGATACCCGAGCCGTCGTCTTAAACTGGTAGGCATCACGGGCACCAACGGCAAAACGACAACCGTGACGTTGCTGCACAGGTTGTTTATGCAGACGGGGCATCCCGCCGGGCTGCTTTCCACCATCGTGAACAAGATCAAATGGCAGGAGGTGCCGGCTACGCATACCACCCCCGACGCCATTGAACTGAACAGTCTGCTTCAACAGATGGCAGATGCGGGATGTGAGTACTGCTTTATGGAGGTCAGTTCGCATGCAGTGGCACAGCACCGCATCGCCGGTCTGCAGTTTGCCGGCGCCGTGTTCAGCAACATCACTCACGACCATCTGGATTTCCACAAGACTTTCGCTAACTATATCGTGGCCAAGAAAGCCTTTTTCGACCATCTGCCCAAAAGCGCTTTCGCACTCACCAATATTGACGACCGCAACGGCATGGTAATGGTTCAGAACAGCCGTGCCCAGATTCATACATACAGTCTGCAGACGGCAGCCGACTTTAAAGGGGTAGTGCTGAACGACTGTTTCCACGGATTGCAAATGCGCATCAACGGGCAGGAGGTCTATTTTAAACTGTGCGGACGTTTCAACGCTTACAATCTGTTGGCCATTTACGGCACGGCTGTGCTTTTGGGGATGCCAGGACACGAAGCCCTTACTCAGATGAGTACGCTGGACAGCGCTTCGGGACGCTTTCAGCAACGGCATCGCAGCGACGGCAGTACCGCCATCGTCGATTACGCCCACACCCCTGACGCACTGCAGAATGTGCTCTCTACCATTCGCGAGGTTGCCGGCAAAGACGCCGAGGTCATTACGGTAGTAGGGTGCGGCGGCGACCGCGACAAGACCAAGCGGCCGGAGATGGCCGGCATTGCCTGCCAATACAGCACACGCGTGGTGTTCACCTCCGATAATCCGCGCACCGAAGACCCTGTCGCCATTCTCAACGATATGCTCGCGGGAGTGCCCGAAGAGAAAAAGAAAAACATACTCGTCATCGAAAACCGCCACGAGGCTATCAAAACCGCCTGTATGCTGCTTAAACCCGGCGGCGTGCTGCTTGTGGCCGGAAAGGGGCACGAGAACTATCAGGAAATCAATCATCAGAAGCATCATTTTGATGATATGGAAGAGATAAACACCTTTTTCGTAAACGAAAACTAATCAATAATCAAGAGAGAAAATGCTTTACTATTTGTTCAAATGGCTGTATAGTATCGGACTTCCGGGGTCTGGCGTGTTCAACTACATCTCGTTCCGGTCAGCGGTGGCTTTTGTCCTTTCTCTTTTCATCTCCATATTCATCGGCAAATATTTCATCCGTTTTCTGAAAAGAAAACAGATAGGCGAAACGATCCGTGAACTTGGCCTAGAGGGGCAGAACGAAAAAGCAGGCACCCCCACAATGGGCGGCCTTATCATATTGGCGGCCATCCTGATACCGGCATTGTTGCTGTGCAATTTGAAGAATATCTATGTGCTGCTTATGATTTTTACGGCCGTATGGCTCGGGCTGCTCGGCTTTATGGATGATTATATCAAAGTGTTCAAGAAAAACAAAGAGGGACTTTCGCCACGCAAGAAACTTGCCGGCCAGATTATCCTCGGACTGCTGGTGGGAATTGTCATGTTTTTTCATCCTGATGCCAAAATCTGCGAGAAGACGGCGACACAGTCAACGATGACCCCGGTAGAAAGCGCGCTTTCCGTTGAAAACCAAGGAAATCCTAAAACGTCCCGTCTGTTTGACGCACCGCATCATTCCACTAAAACGACTATCCCGTTCGTGAAAAACAACGAGTTCGACTATGCATGGTTCACCCGTTGGCTTGGCGACACCACCGGAAAATGGTCGTTCGTCTTTTTCATTTTAGTGGTTGTCTTTATCATTGCAGCCGTCTCCAACGGGGCCAATTTGACAGATGGCCTTGACGGTCTGGCTACCGGAACCACCTCTGTCATAGCCGTCGGCATAGCTGTGCTGGCCTATGTGTCAGGCAATGTCATATTTGCCAACTATTTGAACATTATGTATATACCGAACATCGGGGAGCTTGTGATATTCATTTCGTCCGTCATAGGAGCGTGTCTTGGCTTCTATTGGTGGAACTGTTACCCTGCCCAGATATTTATGGGCGACACGGGCAGCCTGATGTTAGGCGGCATTGTAGCGGTTTCGTGCATCATCATTCGCAAAGAACTGCTCATACCGATATTGTGCGGAATATATCTTGCCCAGTCGTGTTCCGTATTGATACAGGTGTCTTATTTCAAATACACAAAAAAACGTTACGGCGAGGGCCGGCGTGTTTTCTTGATGGCGCCGCTGCATCATCATTACCAGAAAAAGGGCATGCACGAAGCCAAAATTGTGCAACGCTTCATCATCATAGGGCTCATCCTTGCCGTGCTTGCCGTAGCAACCCTTAAGATCAGATAATATTTAATCATAAACCATAGAACCGTTGACATTATGCCTACAAACAGAACAAACAGTTTCCACCTCTTCGAGCAGGAAAGAGAGCGTACAAACACTATGAC